>DASVWG010000032.1:0-2163 GCA_036389695.1 Pyrinomonadaceae bacterium | reverse complement strand
CACGCTCCATCACTGTCGCGTTTCTGCCTTTTCATAAAAATATGATTTTAAGAGTTCAGCACGCGCAGATTACGATTCCGAAGGGCGCGGAAACCGAGGCGCGCGAGTTTTATTGCGATTTTCTCGGCTTAAAGGAAATTCCGAAGCCCGAATCTCTCAAGGCGCGCGGCGGATTCTGGATGGAAATCGGCGCGTTTCAGGTTCATGTCGGGACGGAAGACGGCTTTGACCGGACGAAGACGAAGGCGCACGTCGCTTACGAGGTCGAAAATCTAAACGGCTGGCGCGAAAAGCTTTCCGCGAGCGGCGTCGAGATTCTCGACGGCGTCCCGATTCCGCATTACGAGCGCTTTGAATTTCGCGACCCGTTCGGCAATCGCGTCGAGTTTCTGGAAAAAATGTAACGCTGCCGTCCCGGCGGCTGTCTTGAGGGCATCTTGCCCTCCGGCTGGTTTTTCATCAACATTAAATAGGCTTTGATTTCATACGGCAGGCAGGATGCCCGCCGGACAGCCGCCGGGACGGCAGCGTTACCGGCAATCTCGAATTTTGATTTTGCGCGTTTTTAATTTTTGTATTTAATTTCTTATTCGGAGATAATCTCAATATACGCTTTTTTAGCCGCAAAATTATGAAATCGCCAAACGCTACGCTGAAATCTTTTCCCGTTTCCGCCAATGTCGCCCGGATGCAGATGTCTTCGACTTTGAAAGCCGCGCAGGCTGCCGCCAATCTTCGCGAGCAGGGCTTTCAGGTGATTGACCTGACGCTCGGCGAGCCTGATTTTCAAACGCCCGAATTTATCAAGGATTTGGCGATTGAAGGCTTGCACGAAGGCTTTACGAAATATACGCCGAGCGCGGGAATGAAGACTTTGCAGGAATCAATCGCCGAATTTTACGCGGCGCAGTTCGGCGCTTCCCTCTCACCCGTCGAGATAGCGGCGGCGTGCGGCGGAAAACAGGCGCTTTTTAACGCCGCCTGCACTTTGCTGAACCCGGGCGACGAAGTTTTGATACCGAAGCCGTATTGGGTAACGTTTCCCGAAATCGTCAATTTTTGCCGCGCGAAAAGCGTTTTTATCGAAACCGAAGAAACCGATTTTGTTTTAACCGCCGGGCAAGTAAAAAACGCAATTACCGACGACACGAAGCTTTTAATCATTAATTCGCCGAACAATCCGACCGGGCGCGTCATTCCGCCCGCGGAGATGCGAAAAATCGTTGAGGCTTGCGCCGAAAGAGGCGTTTATGTTTTGACCGACGAATGTTACCTGTTTTTCGCTTATTCGCCGTCGGAAGTTTTCACTTCCGCCGTTTTGCCCGAAGAATTGCGCTCGTTTGTCTGCGTCGCCGGTTCGTTTTCGAAAACTTACGCGATGACCGGCTGGCGCATCGGCTACACGATTGCCAATGAAGAATGGACGCGCGCGATGGTCAAGCTGCAAAGCCATTCGGCGACGCATCCGACCAGTTTTGTGCAATACGCCTGCGCGCGCGCGATGCAGCAGCGCGAAAAATCGATGGCGTCGGTCGAGGCGATGCTCGCGGAATATCGCCGTCGCCGCGACTGGCTGATTCCGGCGCTGCGCGAAATCAATGGTTTCCGATGCGCGATGCCCGAAGGCGCGTTTTACGCTTTCGTCGACGTGCGCGATTTGCTCGGCGAGCGATTCGCCACGTCCGGCGCGGTCGCCGAACATCTTTTGCAGGGCGCGCAGACGGTCGTCACGGACGGCGCGGGCTTCGGCGCGGAAGGTTTTTTGCGATTTTCGTATGCCACGTCGCTGGAAAATCTGCAAACGGCGGTCGAGCGAATAGGAAATCTTTTTGAATCGAAAACGACGCAGGCAGCATAAGAGATTGCCCGCGCGGGCGCGGCGAAATAACACGGGGAAAATAAAACGATTCATTTTGTTTTATTTTTCGTATATTTCGCCGCGCCCGCGCGGGCAGAAACTTCAAGGGGGAATATGGAAGCTAAGGATATACTCGGCTGGGCAAGCTCAATCATCTTGCTCGTGACACTCATCAAACAGGTTTACAAACAATGGAAGGAAGGCACGGGCGAAGGCGTCTCGAAATGGCTTTTTGTCGGTCAGGTTTTCGCTTCCATCGGTTTTACGGTTTACAGCTATCTGGTCGGCAACTGGGTTTTTACCGT
>DASVWG010000031.1:0-9687 GCA_036389695.1 Pyrinomonadaceae bacterium | reverse complement strand
GCTGCCGGAAGCTGACCGCCTGATTCACCAGCAGCCAGCGAATGTCTTCATCCGGATTTTTCTGTTTTAATTTTTCGGCGGCTTCTCGGAGCGCGAGGGTTTTTTGCGTTTTGTTGTAAGGCGCGTGGCTCAGCGGATATTTCTGCACGTTCATCATTTTATCGACGTTGTCGTAATGCGTCTCCAAATCAGCGCGCGTGACGACCCAATCCTCATAGCCGCCGCCATTGATGTCTTCCTGCACGAACCATTTCTCGTCTTTGCGGATGATGACGTTGGCGTAAATCAGCGAGCCGCCGCCAAGCCCGCTCGAAACCAGCGCGCCGGAGCCTTTAAACGACCAGACGTTATACAATCCGTATAAACCGTCGCTCGGGTCCCAAAAATTATTTCTCAGTTTGAAAGGCGCGCGCGGAAAGGAAAAAGGCGGATAAGCTTTGCCGCGCTCCAGAAGGCAGACGCGCAAGCCCGCTTCGGCTAAACGGTAAGCCATCACCGAACCGCCAAAACCCGAACCGATAATAACGGCGTCAAATTCGTTTGTGTTCATTAGCAATCCTCCGTCCGATATGCGGGAGACAAAGTCAGTAATGTTATTTGCTGGCGGCGCGGCGCAGGCTCGTAATTCTTATAGAGGTTTATAAAGGTTACTTTGCTTTATGCCGCAAGCCGTTTATAGTGTTGTCAGTAGCCAGAATGTTACCACAGTTTTTTTTGTCGTCAACAAAAATTTAATAATCATCAAAACCGTTTTTAATAATAATTTCGCGCCCAGGGAAACATTTTCGTAATATTGCCGATAACTGTCACAGCGCCACATCCATCCTTCGATTCCGAGGACATTTCACCAGGCGTTTAAATCCGTAGCTGCCGTCGAATTTTTTGAGGAGAAGTTTAAATATGCCCGTTACCGACCTGTTGCTGGAAATGATTATTTACGTTTTGTCCGTTTTTTTAATAGTTATCGCGGGCGGGACGTTTTATGTCTGGTGGAAAGGTTATCATAAACCCGACAGCCACACGCGGCATCGCCTGCATTACAAGCGTCATCATCGTTCAAGACTTTGACGCCGCCTGTTTCGTCTCGGAGATATATTCAATCAATTCAAAATGTCTGGCTATTTCCAGCCAATCGACAATCGGACGGTCGTTTTCGACTTCGATGAGCGGGCAGCCGAAAGCCGCGTCGTCAATGTAAATATGCGCGTAAACTTTCGGCGAATCCGTCCAGAACCGCTGCGTCGGATTTTCGTTGACCGCCCAGAATTCGACGCCTTCCGCCTTGAGATAATCAATCGCTTCCTGCAAATATTCGCCGCTGCGCATCGTGTAAAGAATCAATTTCCAGCCTTTCGCCAGCATCGCGCGCAGCGTTTCCAGCGCGTACGGCACCGGCTCGCCGATTTCCGGATAACGATGCGCGACGATTGTTCCGTCAAAATCAATCGCCACGACCGGAGATTTAAGTTTATTGCTATGCTTCTTCATAACTGATAGTTGATAACTGATAACTGATAGTTGTTTTGTTTTCACTATCAGTTATCAGTTATCAACTATCAGTTAACCAAAAGTTTTCGATATTCGGAAGGCGTCGCGCCGTTGATGTTTTTAAAGCAGCGTAAGAAATGGCTCTGGTCGGCAAAGCCGCAGTCGAAAGCGATGTCGGTGAGCGAAAGATTTTTATTCGACAAAACGGAAAGCGCCTTTTCAATCCGGATTTTCCGGATGTATTCGCCTAAGGTGCAGTGAAAATATTTGGAAAAATCTCTGGACAGATGCACCGGATGAATGCTCAATTCGCTCGATAAATTTTCGAGCGTGTGTTTTTCGGCGTAATGGTCGTGCAGCAACTCTCTGAGTTTATTCACCCACAAAGGTTTTTTGCTTGCCGTCGTTTCGCTCGCGCGAATCAACCGCGCAATCGTTTCGAGCAGAAGCGCCTGCAATGAAACGAGCATCGCATCGTCGCAAATTTTCGTTTCGCGGTAAATCTTGTAAAGCAAAAGTTTAACGTCGGGATTTTCGATTTTGAAACTGCCTTCGAGCTTGTTTTTATCCAGATAAAAACGCTCGAACCAGCCGTCGTCGAATTCGATGTGAAAGCCGCGCGTGTAGCCTTCCGGCTTGACGTTGTAATGCGGCTCCTGCCAGCTGTGAAAAAGCAAACTGCCGCCGGCGCAGTTATAGCTTTCCTTCCTGTTGCCCTCGATTAATTTGCCGTGCAGGATAAACGTAAAATACGCGTTTTCGTGAAAATGCCAGTCAACCGTCGCGTGAGTGTATTCGGTATCGGTCAGCGTAATTCCGTCCAGACGGAAAATCCTGTTCGTCTCGCCAAAAAAATGTCCGGTCGGCAAATACTTCATTTCTAAACGCGCCGCAAGCCGCACTAAATTCTAACGCAAATTAAAATCAAATGCTTATACTTTAAATACACCGCGCGAAAGTTTTTTGTGACAAAAGGTTAAATAAACGATGAACGCGGAACGATGAACGATGAACAAAAGAAAGTTTTGAGTTATTAATTTTGAATTTTAAATTACCGGAAATCATTAATTCAAAATTCATAACTCAAAATTCATAACTCATTCATCGTTCATCGTTCCGCATTCATCGTTTACTTAATGATGGCTGGCAAAAGGTATTTTTCCACAATTCTCTCGACTTGCGCGTGCGCGTAAGGCTTGCCGTAAGCGGTGGCGGTGACGACGATGACGAGCGGCGCTTCCGTAAAAACGATGATTTTATTGCCGCCGTTGCCGTTTGCGAGAAACGCTTCGTATTGTTTTCCGTTGGCTTTAAACGTTTGATTCCAGAACAGATAACCGTAGCTCATTTCGGGCTGCTGCGGCAGCGAAAGATGTTTCGTAAAAGTCGCCTGCGCCCAATTTTTCGGGATGATTTGTTTGCCGCGCCATTCGCCCTTGTTTTTATAAAGCTGTCCGAATTTGGCGAAATCCAGCGCGCTCATCTGTAATCCGCCCGCCGTATTGGCGACTTTCTGCGGCGTGTATTGCCATTTGTAGTTTTTGATGCCGAGCGGCGCGAAAAGCTTTTTGTGCGCGTATTTTTCCAAGCCGCCGGGCACGGATTTGTCCAAAATGTCGCCGAGAAGGACGACGCCCGCCGTAAAATATTCCCATTTTTCGCCGACCGCTCTGGTTTTGTCCATCGGCAAATCCAGAGCGAATTTCACCCAGTTTGCGGTCGGATACATTTTTTCCTCGTTGCCCGGCGAGTTTTCGTCGTTGTCCGAGCCGTCGAAGCCGGAGCTCATCGTCAGAAGGCTTTTGATGGTCACCGAGCCTTTTGCGGGCGAATAATTTTCAAACTTCCGCAAATCGTAAAATTCGCTTAAAGTCTGATTTTCATTTTTCAGATAACCGTCTTTGATGGCGATTCCGGTCACGGTCGAAGCGAAAGATTTTCCGACCGAGCGCGTGTCGTGCAAGCCCGCGCGCGTCGCGCCGTTAAAATATTCTTCCAGCAGAAGCCTGCCGTTTTTAATCACGACGATGCCGGTTATGTCTTTAAATTTATTTTCGGCGATTTTTAATTTTAATTCGGCGATTTTCCGGCGGTCGTAAGCGTCGCCGGAAATTTGCCAGCCGCTTCCGGCTTTTATCGTCTGCGGCTGGATTTCTTTGTCGGTGATTTCGTAGGCGGATTTCGGAACGATAATTTTCACTTCGCCCTCAGCGATAATTTCGCCGGTTTTTTCCGTCGGCTGGTCGATAAACGGGCGGATTTCTATTTTTAATAAATGCGCGCCGCTCGTTAGAGCCTCGTCGCCGCCCATCAGCATAAATCTGTTCCAGAGAAATTTACTCCAGACGTCTTCGTCGCCCGAAGTGACGAGCGGCACGCGGAAAACGGTGCGCGTATTTTTATTCTCCGCGCCGAACGCGCCGGGATGCAGATTTTCTTTATAAATCTGCACGTTGTCTAAGTAAAATGTGAATTGAAAACGCCCGTTTCGCGTCAATTCGTCAATGCTCAAAGCGGGCTGTAATCGGTGCAGATAATTCGTCAGCGAATTGCCCAGAAAAACGCGTATGTGCAAATCGGATTTTTCCTTCATTTCAAATTCTTTCAGAAAATCCTCGGCTTTGGAATTTTCCAAAGAAATCGCTCTGGGCAGAAACACGATTTTTCCGATGTTTGCCAGATGCAGAGCGTTTTTGATTTCCTCGATTTCGACGATGTTTTTCGTCTGCCCGAAAGCGCCGACGCAGAAAAGCGCGCCTAAAAAAATTAAAATCAGAACGTTTTTTAATTGCTTCATATTAATCATCCCGCATTTTTTGATACGGCAGTATAAAATGAACGGGAAGTTTCATAATAGAATGAAATTAACATAAAATTTTTTCATCGATTCGAAATTCGTGTGGAACGGACAATGCCGTAAAGGAGACTAAAATGCTCAGAAATTTAACTTTAATCGTCTTTTGTTTGATGGTGTCGGTCGGTGCGGCGAGCGCGCAGAAAAAAACGACCGATGCCGCGCCGCCAACTCCGAAAAAATCGAACCAGCGTCCGGCGAAAGCGCCGAAAGGCGAGCCGTTTGATAAAGCGACCGTTGAAACGATGGCGGCGCAGTGCGTCAAGCTTGAGACGGAAGCGGGCGTCATCGAATTGGAGATGTTTCCCGAAAGCGCGCCCGAATCCGTAAGAAATTTTCTGAATCTCGCGTCAATCGGCGCTTTCGATACGACCACTTTCAGCCGCGTCGTGCCGAAGTTTGTCATCCAGGGCGGAAGCTTAAGCACGCGCGCGAAAATTACGCCGGAGCTTGCCCTGCGCTCGCGCCGCACGATTCCCGACGAGCCGAATCAAATCAAGCACGAACGCGGAATTCTTTCGATGGCGCGCTCGGAAGAGCCGAACAGCGCCTCGTCGCACTTTTTTATTCTCGTCAGCACGGCGTCGAATCTGGACGGAAAATTCGCCGCCTTCGGGCGCGTCAAGCAGGGCATGGAAGTCGTCGACGCCATCAACAAAATGCCCGTCGAAAACGAAAAACCGGAAAAACCCGTCCGCATCACGCGCGCGACCGTCGCGCCTTGCGTCGCTGCTCCGCCAGCGCCGAAATAATTTGAAACGCTAAATAGGAAAAGCGATAGTGATGAAGCGTCTTTTTTAGAGGTAAAAGACTCGCTTCATCACTATCGCTTTTCGTCGGTTACGCCCCCGGAATAATTTGCGGCTTCGCGTTTAGACGCCTGTTTAGTTGACTTTAAAGCTGTCGTATAAGCTCAGTTCCGCGACTTTATTTTTATCGTCGAGTCCGATGAGATACGTCTTGTAAGTATTATTTTTCTTAAATTTATTTTTGCTCAGGCTGCGGATTTCGATTTTTTCGCCGCTCTTTTTCAGCGACAAATTATCGTTTAATTTCTGCCGCAGGACGAGATTGTTATCGGCATCGTAAATCCTTATTTCATAGCTTTTGTAAGCTTTTTCGATGCCGGGCATATCGAGCTTGAGCGAGAAATTTTTGCTTTCGTCGGCGAGCTTCAAAGTTTTGACATCGCCGCGAAAGTTGGTGAGAAACAAAATTTGCGGCGGTATGCGTCGCGGTTCGGGCTTGGGCGGAATTTTTTCGCCCGCCGTTTTGTTTTTAACGCTGACGGGTTGACCCGCTTCCTCGTCAGATTTTTGATTATTATTCGGGCTTGAAACGGAGCTTGTATTATCTGCGCCGCCGGAATTCGTTTTATCGTCTGAAACGGGAC
Organism: Pyrinomonadaceae bacterium; assembly: GCA_036389695.1. Taxonomy (GTDB): domain Bacteria; phylum Acidobacteriota; class Blastocatellia; order Pyrinomonadales; family Pyrinomonadaceae; genus JALZHR01. Next base: position 3,952 of record DASVWG010000031.1, on the reverse strand, counting down.
TCGGCGCGATTTGATTTTTATCCGGAAGCTGAGACGCTTGCGGCTCGTTCCGGACAATTTCAGTCGGCGCGGAATTGTAGAAACCGATAAATAAAGCCAAGCCGGCGAGCAAAAACGCGGCAAAAGCGATTTGCGGCATTCTGGCAAAGCTGCGCCAGTTTGCGGCGAGCGTCTCGAAGAAACCCGCTTTGGCAATTTGTTTTTGCGGCGTTTCGCCCAGTTCGAGATAAGATTTGGCGATTGCGACTTCTTCCGGATTGTTTATCAGAAAGTAGCTTTTAAATCGTTCCAGCTCGGCGCGGCTCATATTGTTTGTCAGGTAATCTTCTATCAAGTCGCCCCTGACAATTTCGAGCAGCTCCGCGTCCTCGTCGCTGGCGAACCACTCGGTTTCGAGCCGCTTGATTTGATTATCGCTCAACGAGTTGAGCCAATAATCGCGCATAAATCGTTTTTTTTCTTCCAGAGAGTTCATCATCACCGTTCCCCACTTATAAATGACAATTTTTAAAAAAAGTTTCATTTCCGGGCGGCAATCAGTCGAAAGCCTCAATGTTTTTCAGCTTTTTCTTCGCACAGTCGATGAGCTTTTTTCGTATCCGGTTGACGGCAATTTTCTGGGCGTTGACGGTTTTGCCCGTTTCTTTCGCCAGTTTTTCGCGCTCTTTGCCTTTCACCGCGTCGTAGCGGTCTAAAAGATCGATTTCTTTGTCGCTCAGGCGCTCGCGACATTCGCGCAGAGAGTTTAAACCCGCTTCGTTTCGAATTCGTTCGCTGAAGCGGGCTAAAATTTCTTCGGGATTGTAAAAAGGCTCGTCCGCGCTTGATAAATCTTCCAAGCCGAGTATTTTTCGCCGCGCCCGCCGCTGGTGTTCGAGCAGGATATAACGCGCGGTCTGGTGAAAATACGGATAAGGATTACTTTTATCGAGGACAAAATCTTCTTCGTAAATCTTGCGCGCGACGCGGTTGAAAACTTCGTCCGCCTGTTCTTCGGCGTTTTGCGAGCGGTTGGCGAGAAACTGCCTGATCAGGCGTTTTCTAATATCTTCGTAAATCAAAGAGGCGTTTTCGGAATTTCCGTCGAGATTCAATAAAAGCTTTTCGAAGGCTTCGGCATTCAAAACCCAGTCTTTTTTGTATATTTTTTTACCTTCATAGGACATTCAGTCTCTTAAAAAACAGTGTCTCGAAAAAAAATGTGAAACCTTTTTTCATTTTTGCCAATTATAGCTAGAAAGCCTGTAAACGACAAACTTCTTTTTGTCGGGTAAACGGGAAAGAATTTCCGGCAGGGCTTTCGCGAGTCAGGTTGCGGCGAGAATTGAAGTAATCGACGACCTGAAAACGATTACGATTTTCCGCGACAGATACTAAATTATTGAAAGTACCAGATAAAATGCGATGTCCGGTTTTGCCCATGCAGTCCACGCGCCCACAAGCCCACTGCCCATAATGCCCACTTATTTTATCTGAATAGTGTTTTCGGTCATAACTTTACAAATCGTCGGACAACACGTGAAATTGTCGGACGGAAATGTCAAAGTCCACGCCGTTTGAAGGTTTTTTCCAGGAGGCGCACCTTCAAACGGCGACATTTCTGCCCGGCAAGTATAAATCTTTTGAAATGGTCAATTTCATTTTAGACTTTAATCCCGCTTTATCCGGCAGAAGATAAAAAGCCGACGCAAAATATCTGCTAATCAGTCAGGGAAAATTGTTTTTCGCCGCCGCGCGCTTTTACCTGACGGGCAAGGATTGATAGTCTTAACGGGAGCGATTTGTTTTGCGGAATCGTCGCTCACGTAAATTTAAATCGGAAAGCCTGCGCCCGCGCACAGTCGGAAAGATAAAAACCAACGCCGGCTGGCTGAAAAACAACATCAGAATTTAGATTTCAAAATACTCAATCGTCGGAACAACCTGAGAAAAGGGAGCGAAGCTTTCGCTCCCTTCCTTTTTCAAGGCGTTGAAACCTTTTGCGGGTTTTGCCAATGATATATGAAAGAGGAATTATTAAAATGAAAAAATTTAGAGGAACGAAGAATGTTAAAATTGACAAAATTAATCTTTATAATGCTTTTACTGGTCGGCGTGGGTCATAAAAGCATTTTGTCGGCGGAGGCGAACAATAATTTTTCGCTTGCCGAAGCCGAATTTGCCGATTTAATAGTGGAGGCGGATATTAAATTGGACGTGAACGACCGGAGCGGCGCCGAGCAGTTATTAATACAGGCAAGCCAGATACTAAACCAAAATCCGAATATAGACGTTTTTTTAAAGGCACATTACAACAAAGTTTACGGCAAGATTTATATGGCGTACGATGCCGCAATCGCCCTGCAATATTTCAATACCTCAATCTCTCAATTTTCCGGCAATACTTTAGAACAGGCAGAAGCGAAAATGTTTATCGGCATCACGTATTATTACGCGGGCAATTACACGACGGCGAAAAATTATTTCGAAGAGGCGAAAACTGTTTTCGATTCGAGCGCCGATATGCAAAAATCAGCACAGGCGCTGAATAATCTCGGAGTTCTTTATTACCAGCAGGGCGACGCGCAAAACGCCGAGCAGTTTTGCCGAAGCTCTCTGGACATAAATAATGCCATCGGAAACCGTGTGAATTCGGTCAGAAATCAGCAAAATATCGCGATTATTACGGGCGTCGGCTCGTTAGAAGCTTTAAGCGACTGGCTCGAAGAGGAAATCACGGCGGCGGCGGGCGGCACGGGCACGGGCAGCGGCGGCACGACGATTACCACCAGCGGCGGCGGAACTGTGGTAGTTACCACGCCCGGCGGTTAAGCTTTCTTTAAGGGAAAGGGGTTTTTATGAAGCTCATACATGATTACTTTAAACTTTCTGTTTTTATTTTGGGTCTGATGCTCGCCGGATTTTCCGGCGCGCAGGCGTGCCAGCCAATCGGCGAGCTGAAAACCGACACCGAAGCTTTTCTGAAAAAAGGCGAATGTCACGAATATTTTCTGAATGCGCAGGCGGACAGTTATCTGGAAATCGCGGCGCAGCAGAAAGGCGTCGACGTGCGTCTCAGCCTTCTGGAAGAAAACACCGAGATAAAATCCGCCGACAGCGAAAACGTCAATAGCGGTTATGAATTCGTCGTTTACATCGCGCCTAAACAGACGCGCTATAAAGTTCAGATAAAATGGCTCGACGACAACCGCGCCTTTGTCGGCAACGAAGGATTTTACCGCCTGGAATTTGAAACGCGCGCGGGCGGCGAAGCCGAACGGCTTTTGGTCAAAAACTTTGAAACCGCCGCCGCTTTCTACGCTCAGGCGACCGAAGCGCGCAACTCCGGCAAACCGGCAAATGCCGTCGGCGATTATCTGAAAGCGGCGGCAATCTATAAATCCGCGCCGCAAAGCCGCGTCTTTAAATATCGTCTGGCGCTGACGAATTATTATCTCGGCGTTTCTTACGCCGCCGCGCGAAAATCGGACGAAGCGCTCGCCGTTTTTCAGGAAACCGCCGCGCTCGCCGCCGCCATTCAGGACAAATTTCTGGAAAGCCTCTCGCTGAAAGAAGCGGGAATGATTTTTTACCGGCTCGGCAATTTTCCGAGAAGCGCCGAGCTGCTGGAAGACGCCGTCGCTTTACTGGAAAAATTGCAGCTTGAAAAAATCGGCGAGAAACCGGCTTTGCCCGAAGCCTATCTGATTCTGGGCGAAGTGTCGTTTAATCTGGGCAAAACCGAAAGAGCCGTGAGCGCGCTGGAAGCTTTGCGCGCGAATCACAAGGAACCGGCGGACGAATATTTGAAAGCTTCCATCAAGCTCGCCGACGTTTATGTCAATTTGAATCTCTGGCAAAAAGCCGAACAGGTTTTAGCGCCGCTCGCGCCGCCCGACACCGCGCCGGCAGCCGTCAAAGGGCATTTCAATAAAGTCAGCGGCAAGCTTTATATGAAAACCGACAGGGAAAA
>DASVWG010000030.1:0-3267 GCA_036389695.1 Pyrinomonadaceae bacterium | reverse complement strand
ACCGCCTGCGGTAGCGGGCGGTTGAATGTGTATAAAAGACTTGTTTGCATTTTAAGTTTCGACTTTCAAAACTTAAATCATCTTCTATTTCTTCGGAGTCTAAAACTGACCGCGTTAAACCGCCCGCTACCGCAGGCGGTTCTGACAAAAAAAAGTCGCGCTTCAATTTTGAAGCGCGACTTTTTTCGTTTACCTTTCGTTTATCTTTCTACTTCACGAATCGGAGTTTTAAAAAGCTGTAAAACTGTATGTAGCAGCTCAGCATCGCCGTGATAATCAGCAGAGTCATCGGCAGAAAGCGGAACATTTCCGGCAGAACGACGCCGAGCGATTGTTTGAACATTACGCCGAGCAGAATGCCGAAACCGGTTATCAGGCTTCTGCCTAAAAGCCAGTTGCCGAAATCCGGTTTTTCGCCGGTCGGCAGAAAATACGGCAGAACGACGATTGCCGCCAGCGTCAGCGCCAGAAAAATTCCGTCCAGGCTGAAAACTCCAAACGTTTGCCCGAATTCGATTGCCAGAAAGAACAAAACGAACGTCGTGTCGATGGCAAAGCCTTTTTCACCGATTGATTCGGCTTGCGCGTCTCCGATTTGCGAAAGTGTCTTCATTTTTCCTCTCATAAGGAGTTGGTAAACTTCACAACCCGAATCTTTATACGAAATTATTTGCCCTGCGGTTTGCTGAATTGCGCATACGCGACGCGGAAAAGCTCCGACAAGGCTTTCGCCGTTTCGGGCGAAAGATTTTTATCGGCGCGCAGGTGCGCTTCGACGATTTCCGGCGTGGCTTCGTGCGGATAATACACCACCGCTTCGACCGCTTCGTGCTCGCCGCTTTTCTTCATCACGCGGTCGACCGGCATATCCAGCCAGCTCGTCAGGCGCGCGATATTGTCGGCGTCCGGCTTGCCCGTGCCGTTTTCGATGCGCGAGAGCGTCGAAGCCGAAACCTGCGTCACGTCGGCGACATCGCGCAGGCTCAATCCGAGTTCTTCACGGCGGCGCTTGATGGCGCGTCCGAGCTCGACCGTATTTATCAAACTGTCATTTTTAAAAGCCATAACTTTTTCTCCATTTACCCGCTTTTTCTGGTGCAATCCTCGTTGCACTTGTCACTTCACGTTGCAAAGATAACACAAAAAAATTTTAGATGCAAGACCTTGTTTCACGCTTGCAACAAAAAAAATTCTTTGATACAATGTTTCATAGATGAAACGTCACAGATTTCATTCAGGGGACAAACAATTGATATTTAATGGTTTGTGATAAAAGGAGAAAGAAATGGCAGCAATAGCAGCAGAAAAAAATTCGACGGACAGACGCGAAAAAAGAGCGCAATCAATCGCCGCGATGGGTTTAGTCAATCGCGAGGGCGACCGGTTCCGCGTTTCCACGCCTTCACTGCGCGGCAGACAAACTTCTTTTGAAGTCTGGCGCGACAACACGGGAAAAATTCGCTGCACCTGTCTCGAATTTGAAGAATCCGTCGCGAGCGACGCAGGCTTTCGCTGCGAGCACATCCTCGCCGTGAAATACTCGCTTCTCGCCAAAAATTCTGAACAAGTCACGAAACAACCTGTCGCTGAAACGGTTGAACAAGCCGAAAAGGTCGAAGAATCTGAAAAGATTGAAACACCTGTCGAAGCGGAAGTTGTTTCACAAACCGCAGCTGAGTCGGGCGTGTCCGCGCCTGATGAACAGAAGTCGGATGAAACTCAGGCTAATGCTTCGGACAACGGACAAGCCGAAACGAAAAAAGCCGAGCCTCAGCCGCTTGCGAACACGAAAGGAAAAAAACAAATGAAACAGGAACAAGTTAAAGATATTCCGTTTGTCACGGCTGAAGAAGCAGCCGAGATGGAAAACAGCAATAATAACGTCGTTTCGGGAAATTTCCCGAGCACACTTCGGCAGCTTCGCCAGCACGTCGACCCGCAGCTGGTCAAACAGCGTGAAGGCTGGCGCGACCGCAACGGCAACACGCATTACGTTGATTATGTCGAATGGCATACTGTCGCCGACATCCTGGACGAAACCGCGCCGAACTGGAATCACACGGTCAAAGACATTCGTCAAATCGGCGATATTTTCACCGTGACCGTCGCGATTACGATTGACGGCATCACGCGCGAAGGCATCGGCACGGGCACGGCTGATTCCGAGCTCGGAATCAAAAAAGCCGAGCACGACGCGCTGAAACGCGCCGCCGTAAAATTCGGCATCGCCCGCGACCTTTACAAAAAGGAATCGGACGTTATCGAACGCGACGGAGCGGTTCCGGCGCAAACGCAAAACGACGGCTTTCCGTCGAACCCGATTGCCAAATCGCTCGGCGATTTAGTCACGGCGAAACAGCTCGGAATGATTCGCGCGCTGGCTCGCGAAGCCGGAGTCGATGTGGAAGAAGAATGTCAGACGGTTCTGAACTGCAAAACCGACGAGCTTTCCAAGAAAGCGGCTTCTTCGTTTATCTCGCACTTACAGGATTTGCAGCGTCAGCACGACGTTCAAATCAACCAGCCGCTTCGTAAAGTCGGCTAAATTCAAAATCGGGATTCGGCTCGTTTAGATGAGTCGAATCCCAACCAGTTGGTTGGGTTGCGGATAGACCGTCCAGCTTTCTCCATGAAGCCAGCTTTACCTCACGCCGCAGCCCGACCATCCTCATCTTTTTCTCTTCTCACACGAGTTTTACGTTGATTATTCCGAAAAATCATTTCGGAATAATCGGACAATCGTTTTGTTTTTTAAATCGAACGCAGGGCAGTAGTTTGAATTTATAAATAATAAATCAAGGAGAGAGAAAATTTATGTCAGAACAAGCAACAGCAGCGATGGAAAAGGCGATGCCGAAACACGGCGAGGTTTGCTGGACGGAAATCGCGACCAATAATCTGGAAGCCTGCAAAGGTTTTTATTCCGAACTTTTCGGCTGGAAATTAAAAGAGAGCAAGGCGACCGGCGAGATGGGAATGGAATACATCGAGTTCGGCGCGAGCGAAAGCTGCCCTTCGGGCGGAATGTATCAGATGGGCAAAGAATACGGCGACGCTCCGCCGCACTGGATGAGCTATGTTTCGGTCGATGACGTCGATGCCGCCGCCGCCAAAGTCTGGGAACTCGGCGGAAAAGTCTGCGTCCCGCCGACCGATATTCTAAACGTCGGACGCTTCTCAGTCGTCAGCGACCCGACCGGCGCGACCTTTTCGATGATTACTCTGAAAGCCTGGGACAGCGCAAGCTAATTAAGTTTTTACCCACAG
>DASVWG010000029.1:0-7188 GCA_036389695.1 Pyrinomonadaceae bacterium | reverse complement strand
CACCGCCCGCGTTTCTGCCTAAGACTGTCTTTTAATTTGGCGAATCTGTTTTCGCTTCCGGCTTTGCGTCTTCCTTCGGCTTTTCGTTTTGTCTGCCAGCCTGTCTGTCGTTTTCGTTGAGGGAAACGCCGAAGATTTTCGGATTTTCGACAAATTCGGCGAGCTTATCGGGGCTGAACGTGGCGCGGATGACGGCGGCTTGTTCCTTGTCGATGGTGACGAGCGTGACGCGCACGTTTTTGCCGACCTCGCGCATATACATATAAGCCTGCTGACCTTCACGCGAGCGGACGCGCAGGATAGAGCTCCAATCGGCGCTGAAAGAATTTCGCATCGCCGACTGCATCTCTTCGTCCAGCGTTTCGCGCGAGAATTTCACGTTTTCAAAAACCGTGATGCTGAAGCTTTTGATTCCCGCCGGACGCACGACGCCGACGGCGAAACGCGCCAGCCAGATAAACGGAATCCTGACCTTTTTCGCCTGGTATTTCGTCTTTAAATGCCGCACTATCTGCTTGTATTCCTTGCCGTTTGCCTTCGCCGCCGGAGCGCTGAAAGTGAAGACCAACAGCAGAAAAGCAATTGCGATTAATATCTGTTTTCGATTAAACATCGTCTTCACTCCTTTTTAGTTTTTGGGTTTTTCCTGATTTTGTCCGCGTTCGATGTCGATTTTCGGAATGTTTAATTTGCCGCTCAATTCCGTCAGCAAATCGATGTCAATCGGACCGATGACGTTAATCAGCGCGACCGATTTCGATTCGGACACGACGACCGCGACGCCGCTCATCATCTCGCCCTGAAACATCGTGTAAATATCGATTTTCTGATTGTTTCTTTTGCTGCGCACATTGGCGAGCTTTTCCCAGCCCGGCGCTTGCAGCTGGGCGCGGATTTCTTCGACGTCGGCGATGTTGTATTCGTTTTCGTTCGCAAAATTAAACACGCGGACGTAGATGCCTTTCAAGCCGCTGATTGCCTGCCCGACTTTGCGCGCGTTGGCGTCGTCGGATTTATTCAAAACGCGCTTCGCCAAATCCAGCAATTTGCCTTCGACGTTGACTTCGACGACGTCAATCGCGCGGTCTTCCAGCCGGTTCAGCTTTTCAAAATGCAGCCGCGCGTCCTGCGCGTTCGCGCCGCCGATTATCGCCAGCACAAACAGCGCCGGCAAAATAAGTTTCAATGAATGATTGATTAATGATTTCATAATGACTTTCTCCTCGTTGCAGATAAATTATTGTCCGCCTTTAACGACGGCGTTTTTTTCTTCGATTCCTTCCACCTTGTCTTTCACCAATTTGAATTTCGAGCTGGTAATCGAAAGCGCGAGCATCAGTTGGTCGTAAGCGTATTGCTCTTCTTTCGTCAGTTTTTCACTCGGTTTTGCCGCTTTCACATTTTGCGTTTTCGCTGTCTTTCGCGAAGTTTTTACCGGCGCGTCTTTGCGATTCGCGACGATTTTTCGCGCGGGAAACTGTTTCGGATTTTCGACTTTATCAAACGGCGAAACATCAGGTTCGTCAATCAGCGTTTGCGGCGTCGGCAAAACAATTTCAGGTTTCGCCGTTTCCGCCAAATTTGCGGGAATTTCCGTATTGTTTTTCAAAACCTGAATCCAGACGCCGAGAGCAATAATGCCGAACAATAAACAGGCTACCGCCGCGAGCGCGTACGAAAAAATCCTGCGCCGCTCGTGCGGCTCTTCCTTTCTGAAAGGCAAAACTTTCGCGGGCAGCTCCGGCGGCGCGGTTTCCTTGTAGCGAAACACGGCGAGCGCGTTTTCCAGCTGCTCGATGTCGGCGTCTTCGCCCGTTTTGTCCCAGAGATAATCTTCTTTCATCATTTACTCCTTGATGCCCAGCTTCCGCCTGAGAAGCTTCATTCCTCGGTGCAAATTCACGCGCGTCGATTCGGGCGTCAAGCCCGTCTGTTCAGCGATTTCGGGTCCGGTCATTCCCTCGACCAGACGCAGAATCAGAGTCTCTTTATAGGCATCGGGGAGAGACCGGATAGCTGATAAAATCTCGCGCGCTTCGGCTCGCGGCGCGTCCGTGTGCGTTAAATCTTCGGATAATTCCTCGGTCGGTTTTTCGCGGCGGTAAAATTCGTTTGAATAATTGCGGGCAATCATCGCCAGCCACGGACCGACGGCGTTGTAATCGCGCAAAGTATGCAGATTTTTATAAGCCGAAAGAAAAACGTTCTGCGCGATGTCGTCCGCCTCGTCGCGCGGCACGCGCGCCAGCACGATGCCGTGAACGAGCGGCGCGAACAGCTTGTAAAGCTCGCCGAACGCCTCGCGGTCGCCGCCGCGCGCGCGCTCGACCAAATGCGCTTCGGCTTTCGGCTTCGCCGCCGTCGCCGGCGAAATCGAATCTGCTGCCGTTGCTTCGGCGCTCGCAAAAAAAAGTAAATTGCCGGTCATTTCGCTCTCAGACATTTATCTAAAATAGGTTGAGCGATGAAATATAAATAAAGGGAATATGAAAAGTTTATTAAACCGCTTCATCGCTCAACCTTGCTGCAAGTGGCTTTTAATATCCTGCCGATTATATAGACGAGTCAAGCGCGAAAAATGTTAACAGGGATTTTCGGGAAAAAAGATTAGCCGCGAGCGAACGCGAAAAGACGCGAAACAGGAATTAAGAAAATTAGCCGCGAATAAACCGACCTGCTGCTTTTCTTTTCTCTTCTTTGCTAAAAGATAAATATAAATATAATATCGACTTACATTTGAAGCTTTAACAAACTTTCAAACAGGAGAATATATGGCTGACGATAGTAAATATAAAGATATTTTTTCCGTGAATCTGATAGACGACAGGACACAGCTTTTTGCGATAGACAGGGATTACAAACTCTGGACGATGTATATGACGATGAACCTGCCGATTGCACAGTGGACGGAATGGGAAGCATTTCCGCTGCCGGGCACGTCCGGCGGCGTGATTAAAATTACCAGCTATCCAGGCAAGTTTTTCAGCCAGCCCGGTATCGGCAACCAATATTGGTTCACGCGAATTTGGGCGATAGACACCAGAAACGATTTATGGACTTGCGAGAGCACCACATACCCCCAGAGGAATAATTCAACGTGGACGGCGTGGACTCCGTGGGTTCCCCCTTATCCGAACAACTAATTTTCCGGCAACCAAATAAAATGAGCGAGAAAGATTCCGTTCATTAAATATAAATTGTAAATTATAAATTCTATATTGTTCGACAAAATATATCGGACATCAATTTAGAATTGATAATTTACAATTTTCCCTTTCTTTATTTTTGCGCAAAGCCTTTACGCGGCGCGGAAAAAGCCCGACGCGATAAAATTCTTTCGCCATTCCAGCCACACTTCGTCCAGCCTCTTCACGTCGAAGCCGTAATTATTAACGAAAAATTCTTTTGCCTGTGAAATTGAATCACCTTTGGTTAACCTTTCGAGAAAATAAAATTGCGCGGCTTTTAATTCCGACAGGCTCAAACGAAAATCGTTGCGCGTAACGGCGCAAAAGGTTTCTTCTTCAAACGGCAGCTCCGGCGCTTTTTTCTGCGTCACGTCCAGATAATATCTCGAAACCGGATGGCGATGATGAAAAAGACGAAACAGCGGCGCGGGCTTTAAAGCTTCGTCCGGCGTCGATTCGTCTGCCAATTTGAATTCTTCTTCCGGGTGCGCGTCAAAAATCACCGCTAATTCATACTCAAAACGCGCCAGCTCGATGATAAAATCCACCCATTCTTCCTTTTCCCGTTCGGCGGCGTCCGGTCTGGTTTCTTCGAGAAAATCGGGAAAATTTTTGCCGAGATTATTTAAGGTGTAGCTGCGGGACGGATGCGCGTCCAGATACTGGTCGGCGAACATTTGAAATAAATCTTCGCCGAGCGCAAAGGCGAGCGCGCTGAACTGGTTTTTCATACATTCGCGCAGGCGGGCGATATAGCTTTGCCGGTAGATATGCAAATGCCGCGCGGCATCCAGGCGGCTGGATTCATTAATAAAATCTTCCGGCGACGCTTGAGAATCAGGCTCGACGAGCGCCGACTGCATCCAGTTTTGTATCTGTGAAAGGTTAAATTGTTTGTCCGTCAGCATTATTAATACTTAAATAGATTCGGCTTGCCGGTTAAATTCGTATTGCACGTCCGCGACCAGAAAATCCAGCGGGTTTGAGACGACCGGCTCGTGATATTGCGCCTGCTCAGGTTTTTCCTGTTCGGTCGTGAAGGCGTTCATAAAATCTTTCGCCTTTAATAACTCGGCGTGATAGCCTTCAAAGTCCGGAATATTGCTGTCCCATTCCAGCAAAGTCGCCGCGCCGCCGGTCAACTGCCACGCTAAGGCGAAAAGCTCCCAGACATCGGGCGTGACGTAATTGTCGTGCGTGTCGATAATGTAATCGCCGCAATGGCGATGCCCGGCGAGGTGCATCTGGATGATGCTTTCGGGCGGCAATTGCCGGATGTAATGCGCGGCGTCGAAATCGTTGTTGAAGCCGGAAACGTAAACGTTGTTGACGTCGAGCAACAAGCCGCAGCCGGTTTCTTCGGTCATATGACGCAGAAAATCCCATTCGGGAACAGTGGATTGTTTGAAGGTTAAATAAGTGCTCGGATTTTCAAAAATCACGGCGCGCTCCAGAAAATCCTGCACCTGATTAATGCGCCCGCAGACGTGTTTTAAAGATTCTTCCGTCAGCGGCAGCGGCAGCAAATCGTGCGTGTTCAAACCGTTGATGCCCGTCCAGCACAAGTGGTCGCTAATCCATAAAGGCTTGATTTCCGCCGCCAGATTTTTCAGCTTTTTCAGGTATTCGACGTTTAAAGGGTCGGCGCTGCCGATAGAAAGCGAAACCCCGTGCATCACCACGGGGTAGCGTTCGGCAATCTGGCGCAGAACCTCGCGCGGTCTGCCGCCGGAATCCATAAAATTTTCCGAAATCACCTCGAACCAATCGACCGGCGGGTTATTTTCCAGAATGTAATTAAAGTGCTTGCTGCGTAAGCCCAATCCGAGACCGGGATTCGGCATTTGTCCGATGCGACTGCCTAAAGCTTCTTTATTCATCGGATGACTTTTTCGCATCGTCAACGCCGCCCTTGTGCGCGTCGGCGCTGCATTTGTTTACATCAGCGACGGATTTATGAACATCCACACTGCATTTATGCGCGTCGGCGCTGCATTTATTCACATCAGCGCCGCAGGCATTTGCGTCTTTCTTCACGTCGGCGCCGCAGGCACTTGCATCGCTCATTGAGCCGCACAGGTGCGGCTGGCTGTTTTGGCAAAGCTCCTGCGCGTCTTTCGCCGGGTCGTTAAATCCGAAAGTGCAGTATTTATCGCCGCTGTTGCCGCACGAATCGTAGCTGCCTAAGATTTGCGTCAGCCACGCTTGCGGCGGTCCGCATTTGTAGGGCGACGCGCCGAAATTGCGGTTGGCTTTGCGCATTCTTTCTTCAAACAGCCTGCGCGCCAGAACCCATACGCTTTTGCCTTTGTTCGGTCCTTGCGTGCTGTAGCGTTCGGCTTGAACCGGAACGGCGCAGCTTCCCTGCCACGAGCAATCGTTCGCGCCGGGAAAATTTTGTTCTTCCCCGTCGCCGTATAAACCGCAGCCGCCCTGCCCGCGACAGTTGTTCAAAGTGTGACAGGTATGCGCGGCGGCAGTCGCGCAATAGCCCATTCCGGCGCAATCGTTTGTGCCGTAGCGGTCGTGTCCTTTGCAGGCGTTTAAGCCCATGCAGATATGCAGTTCCAAAGGCGCGTTGACCGTAGTTGTGGTAGTCGGAGTCGGCGCGGATGCCGGTTTCGGCGTCGAACAACCGCCGCCGCCGCCGCCGCAGAGATTTTCTATTGTTGGAAGCTCTTTATTGTCCATAATCGTAATTTTTTGATGTTATACGCGAAGCGTGTAGCGCCAGCATCCTGCTGGCTGTCGCGCGCGGCATCTTGCCGCCGCAATCTAAGCTAAAATTGATTCAATTTTACAATTTCTGAGAGCAAGATGCTCTCAGGACAGCCGCCGGGACGGCGGCGTTACGTTTTTGTATTAATTAAGCGGAACGTCCGGCAAATCCTGAAATCTTTGCGACAGGTAGGAAATAGCCGGATACACGGCGAGCGCGTTGTTGTAAAGCTGAAGCAGCTGCGTTTTCGGGCTCGACATCAGACCGAAAGGATAATTTTCAAAACACGCCGAGGCAATCCACTTCTGACCGTTCATATTGTAAGTCAGGTTGTTGATGTCGCCGCACAATGAATTCAGAATGAAAATCATCGACTTGTGAATGCCGAACATAAAAATCTCATACTGCGTGTCGCCTTCGGCTTTATAACAGCCTTCGGTCATCACGAACAGATAAGTGTAGACGCCGCTGATAAGCTGTGCAACCGCTTGTATCGTCTCGTTCGGATAACGCGCCGCCGTCGGATTGGTCGGCACATTCTTGACGAAATAATTGCTGATGTCGTTTTCCAGACCGTAAGCCTGAAACTGCGCGGACAAGGCTTTGTATTCGCAATAAATCTCGGCAAATTTTTCAAAGTGCGACAGTTCTTCTTTGGATTTATCGTCGTAATCCTGGTCGGTCGGTTTCGCACAGTCGACAGAGCCGTCCGGGTTAAAGCCGTTCGCGTCCGGGTTGCCTTCGCCCTGTTCGACAATCTGGTCGATTGCCTGACAGGCGGAAGCTCTGTCGGTCACGTAAATCAAATCGCCCGAATCGTCGGCGTCCATATAGCGCGCCTTATGTTCTTTGTCGTAATAAACCGTGTCGATGTTGTTGGTGGCGTAATAATGGCGACCGGGAATCAGCTGCGGCAGCTCGGAATGATATTCGAGGTCGTTGTTGTTAATACATTTTTTAATCATGTCATAAAACTGACCGATTGTTTTGTATGGAATCGCGGCTAATTCCAGCTTTTTCTCCGGCAGCGGGTGCGGGCTTTCGATTTTCAGAAAAGTCATCAGCTGTTCGAGCGAAAACGGCGCGAGGTCAATCGGAAATTCCGGCTCGTGACCGGGCAGACACGTCGGATAGACCGAAGGCGACCTGCCGGTCAGCGTCGGCGGCTCGCCTATCAAAGCCTGTTTCAGATTGGACGAGAGCGCCATGTGCAGCATCTCTTCCATCACGACGCTCATCAGTGTCGCGCCGGCTTTGTTGGCGTAAACCATAATCTGCGCG
>DASVWG010000028.1:0-5084 GCA_036389695.1 Pyrinomonadaceae bacterium | reverse complement strand
GTTTTTTCCGACGCCGCGCTGGTCGAAATGGCGGCTTACCTGCCGCAAAACGAATACGAGATGCGAAAAATTTCCGGCGTCGGCGATTTGAAATGGCAGAAATACGGCGCGGATTTTTTACGCGAGATAAAAAATTACTGCGAGCGCAATAATCTGGAATCGCGCATCGATTTGAAATCGCCGAAACAGGTGCGAAAAACCCGCACGAAACGCGACGCCGACGGCAACGACACTTTCAGCATCACGCTCGATATGTTTCGTTCGGGAATGGCGCTTGAAGAAATCGCCGAAGCGCGCGGAATGGCGAAAGGCACAATCGAAATGCACCTCGTCAAGTTTATCCAAAGCGGCGAAATCAGCCTCGAAGACTTAGTTTTGGAACGCAAAATCGAGCCGATTAGAAACGCTATCCTGCGCCTCAACGCCGGTTTCGCCGTCGCTCCGGTGAAAGAATTCTTAGGCGAAAATTACAGCTACGCGGAAATCCGCGCGGTCATGGCGACGATGTAAGGAAAGACGCGGAGACAAAGAGACGCGGGGACGCGGAGAATTTTGTTTTTAAATCCCAAGGTTTGAGATTAGCAAACTGTCTCCGCGTCCCCGCGTCTCCGTGTTCCCGCGTCTCGTCTTATTGCTGTTTCGGCGTTCTGACGAAAACTCTGGTCGGTGCTTCCTTGAATTTTTCCGCGATGTTGGCGGGATTTAATTCATAGCTGGCGACTTCAATCGTTTCGTCGTCTTTGCCGCCGACGGTTTGCGTCCAGCGGAAAGGAAGCTGCACGCCGCCGACGCTGCGGTAATCGGAAAATTTGACCTGATATTCAGCCATTTCCGGCGCGGGCATTTTTTCGCGCAGAGTGTCGCGCATGACTTTCACGTCTTCCGTGGTGTTCGCTTTGCCGCTTTCATCTTTTTTGATTTTGATGATGAACATTTTCGGCGCCTGATAGCTAATCATCGCGGGCAGGTGCGAATCTTTGTTGACGAAAAGACGGATGGTCGAGCCATTGGCAAGCGCCTCGACGATGTCGCAGCTCGCGCCGTCGACGCTTCCTTCGCCGGCGTATTTATAAGAAACTTCGACGCCTTGCGGCGGCGTCAGGAGCAGCGCCAGCGTGGTGCGAAACATTTCGTTGTGCTGAAATTCACCGCCCGCGCGCAGCTTATCGACAATGACTTTTCTGTCCTGAACTTTATCGCCGCTGCCGTCGACGATTGTTTTTTCGCCGCCGTCGTTTTTGATATTAAACACAACCCTTTTCTTATCGCCGCCTTCTTCGCCGGGCGGAACCATAATTTTTTCTTTCAGCTCGCCGCTTTGACGCACGACGATAATTTCTTTATCGACGTTTTCGGTTTTGCCGTCGCCGCTTTCCTTGCGCAGCAGCATTTTCCTGCTGAATTTATCCGGCAGTTGCAGGTTCACTTCCCATTCGCCCTGCTCGGTTTTCTGCGTTTCGCCGAAATCGAAAGTTTTCGTCGCCCTGCCGGTAATCGTCAGGCTTCTGACAGCCGTGATTGATTGTTCGCCGCCGAGCGCCTGCCGCGCCTGGCGCAGAATTTCGAGCGCGCGCTCGTCGGATTTGAATTTCGCTCCGACGCCTTCAATCAAGCCGCCGAGACCGACAAAAAATGTAGCTACGGAAAGAATCATTACGATAAATTTTTTCATATGTTTGCTCCTTAGATTTAAGATTTTACGTCCGATGACACTTCGGAGTATGACAAATGTTGCCGGGCGAATGGTTAAGACGACGAAAAGAATTTGTTAAGAATGTAAAATGTTTTGTAAAGCCATTTACAGAAACGGAAAGATATTAGATGCTAGATGTCGGATGCCGGTCGGACTAACATCCGACATCCGGCATCTGACGCCTGTTATGAAACGTTCGTGGTTTCCAATTTTAGTCGTCGCCGCGCTGCTCGGTCTGCTCGGTCTGCTCGCCACTTTGCAATACCGCTGGCTCGGGCAAATCAGCGACGGCGAGCGGGCGCGGCTGGAAAAGCTCGTGCAGTCGGACACCGTGCGTTTCGCCGACGATTTTAACCGCGAAATCCAGAACGCTTATTTTAATTTTCAGATGCCCGGCGGCGTCTGGCAAAGCAAAAACTGGAACGAGTTTAACGAGCGCCTGGCTTTCTGGCGCGGCAAAACCGCTTACCCGAACCTGATTCGGGATTTTTATTTTGCCGGAACGGATGAAGGCGAAAATCTTCTTCGTTATAACGGGGAAACAGGCGCGTTTGAGCCGGCTGAGTGGTCGGAAGAATTAAATAAACTGAAGGCGAAGCTCGCGGACGAGAAAAATTTCGAGCCGGTCAACGCGGAAATTCCCGCGCTTTTAATGCCGGTTCACAAGGAAGAAAAAACGTTTGACCGGATTCTGATTCGCACGGAAAAACCGCTTAAGACAATGCCTTTGCCGAAAGCCGAGCCGCCGGAAAGATACGGCGTTCTCATCATCCGGCTCGACGAAAACGTCATCAAAAATCAAATTTTGCCCGACCTCGTGAAAAAATATTTTTCGGCGAGCGAAAGCGCCGATTACAAGCTCGCGATTGTCGGCGAGAAGAAGCAAATCGTTTTTCAAACCGGCGACGTCGGCGCGCCCGACGCCAGCGCGCCGCTGTTTAATCTGTCGCCGGAGAATTTCGCCTATTTCGCCAACCGCGAGCTGCTTTCCAAGCTGGAAAGCGAGAAAAAGACGCAAGGCGAGCAAAAGACGGAAGGCGAGCAAAAGACGCAGGGCGAGCGAAAAAGCACGATGGTTCTTCGTAAATTCGAAACCAAAACCTCGAACCAGATGGTTCTGACCAGACAGAGCGGCGACCAGCAGCAAGTCGAAATCTTCGACACCGCGCCGTCGCAGCCGCGCATCAGGGTTTTCGAAAGAACGGGCGACAGCGGAAACTGGATTTTAAACGTCCAGCACACCGCCGGTTCGCTCGAACAATTTATCACGCGCACGCGGCAGAAAAATCTGGCGATAAGCTTCGGAATCCTGTCGCTGCTGGCGGTCAGCGTGATGCTGATTTTTCTTTCGGCGCAGCGCGCGAAGCGTCTCGCGCAAAGGCAGATTGATTTCGTCTCGTCGGTTTCGCACGAATTCCGCACGCCGCTCGCCGTCATTTATTCGGCGGGCGAAAATCTGGCGGACGGCGTGGCGAAAGAATCGGCGCAGGTTTCGCGCTACGGCAATTTAATCAAAGGCGAAGGCAAAAAATTACGCGCGATGGTCGAGCAGATTCTGGATTTCGCGGGCGCCGGTTCCGGCAAAAAACGTTACGATTTGCGCGAGGCGAGCGTGCCGGAAATCATCGAAAACGCTTTGGCGGAATGCCAGCCGTTGATTGACGAAAAGGGAATCGTCGTCGAAAGGGAAATCGCGGAAAATCTGCCGCCGCTCGTTGCCGACAAAAACGCCCTGAGCCAGGCGCTGCAAAATCTGATCGGCAACGCCGTGAAATACTCGAACGGCGGAAAATGGGTGAAAATCTCAGCTAAAAACGGCGGCAATAAAATAAAAATCACCGTCGAAGACCACGGAATCGGCATTTCGTCAAAAGATTTGGCGCACATTTTAGAGCCGTTTTATCGCGCCAAAGCGGTCGTCGACGAGCAGATTCACGGTAACGGCTTGGGGCTCAGCCTCGTCAAACAAATCGTCGAGGCGCACAAAGGCAGCGTCAAAATCGAAAGCGAGCTCGGCAAGGGCAGCCGGTTTACTATAGAACTGATAGTTGATAACTGATAACTGATAGTTTTTTCTTTTACTATCAGTTATCAGTTATCAACTATCAGTTGTTTTTATGAAGATTTTACTCGTCGAAGATGAAGAAGGTTTGATTCTGACGCTGACCGACCGTTTGCGGAGCGAAGGCTTTGAGGTTTCGAGCGCGAAGGACGGCGAGGCGGGCTTGGCGCTGGCGCTCGCCGCAAATTTCGATTTGATAATTCTGGACGTGATGCTGCCGAAGAAAAACGGCTTTGACGTGTGCCGGGATTTGCGGCAGAAGCAAATCGAAACGCCCGTTCTGATGCTCACGGCAAAAGGCGAAACGATTGATAAAGTTTTGGGCTTAAAGCTCGGCGCGGACGATTATCTGACGAAGCCGTTTGAAGTGATGGAGCTTCTGGCGCGCGTCGAAGCGCTGCTGCGCCGCGCGCCGAAAACGCAAGGCGCGTCGCCCGATTCGTTTCGTTTCGGCACGGTTTCGATTGATTTCAAACGCGCCGAAGTGCGCAAGGAAAACGAGCCGGTCGAGCTTTCGGCGATGGAATTCAAGCTCCTGCAATTTCTAATCGAAAATCGCGGCGCGGTTCATTCGCGCGACAAGCTGCTCGACGAAGTCTGGGGCTACGACGCGATGCCTTCGACGCGCACGGTCGACGTCCACGTCGCGTGGCTGCGCCAGAAACTGGAAGAAAACCCGAAATACCCGCAGTTTATCCAAACCGTCCACGGCTTAGGCTATAAATTCACCGCTTAAAAAAATGACCTTTGAGCTTTGACCTTAGACCTTTGATTCGGCTCAACCTGCAAAGGTCAAAAATCAAAGGTCTAAGGTCGTTAATTATTCACTGCGCCGTAAAGTTCAGATTCGTCACGTTCTCGGTGACGGTAATCATCTGCGGCTGGAATTGGTATTGTTTCGAAATGACCGTGGCGGTGTAGGTCTGATTGGTCGGCACGTTGTCGAAACGGAAATTGCCGAAGCCGTTGGTTCGGGCGTATCGCGTGTTGTTCATCGAATCGGTTAAAGCGACGACGGCGTTCGGAATTCCCGTGCCGTCGGAAGTCGTCACGCGCCCGCCGACCGATGCGCTCGTCAGGTTGTTGTTGACGCTCAGCGCGTAATTAACGCTGAAGAGGTTATTTCCGAACGTCATACGAAAGTCGAACCTGTCCGTCTGCGTCGGCGTTCCGTTAATCGAAGCGCCGTTCGGACCGTTGGTGATAGTCGTTCCCGGCGGCTGCGTGCCGCTCGTCCGCAGATAAGTGTTGCTGCCGCCCGGAACATTCGTCGGCAGAACGGGGATAAACGTAAAGTCATACTGCTGAAGCAGGGAAGCGGCGGGCAGA
>DASVWG010000027.1:0-13743 GCA_036389695.1 Pyrinomonadaceae bacterium | reverse complement strand
CAGGCGTACTGATGCGTTTCCTGATAACGATATTCGACGATGACGCCCGGCTCGATGTTCGGCACGGCAAAAGACTTGGCTTTGACCTTCGCATCGCCGGCTTTGACGATTTCGCGGTCAAAGATATCCGTTTTGTTCAGCTCGACGGTCGAGCCGTCCGGCTTGATGACTCTCGCCATAATGTCTTTGACTTTCATTCCTTTCCAGTACGGAATGTCAATCTTGCTGTATTTTTCGCGCCCGCGCTCGGTGAAAATCTTGACGCGCACGTAGTGCTTCATTATCAAATCCCCGGTGCCGCCGGTGTCATCGACGCGAACTTCCCAGAAAATGGCTTCGGCGTCCGCATTCGGCTCGACGACCGAAGCTTTCAGCGCCAATTCCTGCGGCGTCACCGGTCGCCATTCCTGCGCGGAAACCGTTTGTGAAAAAAGAAATAATAAACAGATAAAAGGAAGCAGACTCAAACACTTCCGATTAGAGTAAAGCATAATAACTAACCTCGTTTTATAATAGATTCGCCGTATTGCGCGGCGCTTAATAGATTTGCGGGCGTCCGTGAGCGTCTAAAACCTTTTTATATTTGCCTTTCTTTATCGCGGCATTTTATATGAAGAATGTTGTTAGATGCAAGAAAAATTAATTCGTTACCGATTATTTTTGTTTCAGCGTAACGGCGTGGCTGTCCGATTTGTAAAAATCGTCAAACAAGCGCTTTAAAGACTCGTACCGCGAAACCGGAAATAATAAAAGCCCGCTGTTGCCGAAATAAAAATTCCGTTTGTAGATGACTTTGTGATTGTCTTTATCGACGGCGAGATTAATTTTGAGACTCCCGATTTTCTGCGGGTCGGCGACATCGACCGGCGTTTCGGCGTTGTCGGGAAGAAATTCCGGCGGCAGCTCAATCTCGACGTCATCCTGCTCCGACCAGGGATATTGGAAGTATACACTATGCGTCCGGGTTGCCGACGAAAATACGGGACTCGCTCCGTATTCGAAAAATCCGGGCTGAAAAAAGAGCCTTTTGCCGGTTTTCTGCGCGTAATTCGGCACGCGAATTTTGAAATTATAGGTCAGAGGCTTCGCGACATCGTCAAAATTTTCAATCGTCAGGTCGGAAACTTCCGCCGTGCTGATGCGTTTTTTGATTTCGTCCTTGATATTTTCTTCGCGTTTATTGGGCGAATCTTTAAATTCGGCGCGGCGGCGCGAGATTGCCTGATGCCCTTCGTATTCGAGCCGGACGGAGCCTTCCAGCGTTCCGTCGGCGAGCAGCTTGAATTTACCGGTGCGGCGCGCGGGCGATTGCTGGACGCCGGAAAGCGGAATTTTTCGCCATTGATGCCCGGTTTCGCCGATGAGCATCGCGTAGACGTCTTCTTCGTTCCAGACCAGACGGCTGAAAGGCAGGTAAAGCGTGCCCGGGTCAAAATATTTCCACATCTGCGGAATCGTCGCGCGACCGGACGAAGCGTGCGCTCCGGTGGCGGTCGCGCCGGATTTTTGCTCGACCGGCTTTTCGACCGGCTTTTCCTGGTCTTTCAGCCGCACGGCGACGCCCGCCGGATGCAGATAGCCCGGATTGATATTATTGTTCGGATTAAAGAAATTTTCGCTGCGGTCGCCCGCCATCACAATCCTGACTTCAAAACCGGCGGCTTTTGCCAGCGAGGCAAAAAGCCAGTTGACGAAAGCCGCATTGGCGATGCCGCGCCGCAGAACGTCGTCGGGGTCTTTGATTTTGACTGCTTCCAGCTGTTCTTCGGTATATGAAGAATCGAAATTGAGATTTTTAATATTCTTTTGCGTAAAATCGTATATGCGGCGCAGTTTTTCTTCATCGGTCTGCGCGCCCGCCGTCAGCTCGCTCGCTTTTTGCGTGATTTGCTTGCTCGGCTCGATTAATTTAGCGAAGACCTGACTAATCTGAAAGCCGAAAAAAGTCCACGTAAACGAGCTGCCGTTGTTGTAGCTCAACTGCACCCAGCGCCTGACTTCGTCGTCCGGCGGCATAAACGGCTCTTCTTTCAGCGCCGGAACGTTCGTCATCGTCCCGACATAAAAACCGTCGCCGCTTTCGACAAACTGCACGGGCGGCATATTGCGAAAATCGAATTTCAAAGTCGCGCCTTCATACGGTCGCAGATAATAAGTCGCTTTCTGCATCGGTATGTCGCGCTGAAAAATCAGCCGCTCGCCGTTTATCGTATCGTTTTTGACGATTTCCTTGTAGCGATATTCGACGATGACGCCCGGCTCGATGGAAGGGACGGCAAAGGATTTCGCCTGAATCCTGATTTTTCCCGCCTTTATAATCTCGCGCTCGAAAATATCCGCCGGTTTCAGCTCGACGATTGTGCCGTCCGGTTTGATAACGCGCGCGGCGACTTCTTCGACTTTGCGCCCTTTATAAAAAGGAATATCGAATTTGCTGAATTTTTCGCGTCCGCGCTCGGTGAAGATTTTGACGCGCACGTAATGGTTATACGACAGCTTTTTTTTCTTTTTATCGTCGAGCTGCACTTCCCAGAAGATGGCTTCGGCGTCGGCGTCCGGCTCGACCTGCGCCGTTTTCATTTCCAGCTCCGCCGGCGTCACCGGACGCCATTCATTGACCTGCTGCGCCTGCGCCGATACGGCGAAAATACAGACCAGATACATTAATATAAGCCACGGCGCGGGCTTTTGAACGAAGCGGAGCATAAGATTATCTCGACTTTATGAGTAAAATTTCACCGCGCATAAAGGGCGCGGGCTAAAATTATCGGAAGCCGGCTGTCTTGAGTAGGAGCGACGCCGGAAAGCAGAAGCAAACGTATTATATTGCATAATATTTCGGAATTTTTCAAATGCGCAAGCCGTATTTTTCAAAAACGCGAGAATTATTTATGCTATAATTTGCGCATTAACATTAAAGTTTCATATCAAAATTTTAGAACTTTTTCTTAACAGGAGAACATTTAATGGCTGTTGATTACAGTAAAATACAGGAGCTTTTGGGCGCGGAAGCCGAAACGCTTTTAAATCATACTTCCCGAACTATCCCGAAAGAAAACTTAAATCTGCCGGGCGGCGATTTCATCGACCGCGTCTGGGCTTTATCCGACAGAACGCCCGCGACCTTGCGCGCCATGCAGACGCTTTTCGACAACGGCAGACTGCGCGGCACGGGTTATCTTTCGATTTTGCCGGTCGACCAGGGGATAGAGCATTCCGCCGGAGCGAGTTTCGCGCCGAATCCGCAGTATTTCGACCCGGAAAATATCGTCCGGCTGGCAATCGAAGGCGGCTGCAACGCGGTCGCTTCGACGTTCGGCGTGCTCGGCTCGGTCGCCCGCAAATACGCGCATAAAATTCCTTTTATCGTCAAAATCAATCACAACGAGCTTTTGACTTATCCGAACAAATTCGACCAGGTGATGTTCGGCGCTATCGACCAGTGCCGCGATATGGGCGCGGTCGCCGTCGGCGCGACGATTTATTTCGGCTCGGACGAATCGACGCGTCAATTGGGCGAAGTCGCCGAAGCCTTTGCCTACGCGCACGAACTCGGCATGGCGACGATTCTGTGGTGCTACCTGCGCAATCCGAAATTCAAAACCAAGGAAGGCGATATGCACACCGCCGCCGATTTAACGGGACAGGCAAACCATCTGGGCGTGACGATTCAAGCCGACATCATCAAACAAAAACTGCCCGAGCGCAACGGCGGCTACAATGTTTTGGGATTAGAAAGCAGCTACGGCAAGACGAATCCGAAAATTTACACCGAGCTGACTTCCGACAGCCCGATTGACCTCGTCCGCTATCAGGTCGCGAACTGTTATATGGGACGCTGCGGCTTAATTAATTCCGGCGGCGAATCGAAAGGCTCCGGCGATTTGGCGGACGCCGTGCGCACGGCGGTCGTCAACAAACGCGGCGGCGGAACCGGCTTGATTTCCGGTCGCAAAGCCTTCCAGCGCCCGATGACGGAAGGCGTCGAGCTTTTAAACTCGATTCAGGACGTTTATCTGACCAAGGAAATTACGATTGCATAATTAATTCCATTGCCGCTCGGCAAAACGAATAATTCACAGGGATAACAGGATAGACAGGATAGGAAAATTATTTTCTTCATCCTATTCATCTTGTTATCCCTGTGAATTCTTCTTTGTATTTCTAAAATCCTTCCCTTTTTTAATTTTCCTTTGCATCCGAATCCAAATCTGCCGCGAAAGCAGATATATAAGGCGGATTTCGCCTGTCATAAAAATTCAAAAAAGGGAAGGTTAATAATGAAAAAGTTAGTTTTATTTTTTGCGATGGCGGTTTTGGTGATGACGGCTGGCAGCGCCGTCAACGCCCAGAACAATATGATGAACAAGGACATGAAAATGTCCAGAACGATTGTCGACGTGGCGATGATGTCGCCCGACCACACGACTTTGGTCACGGCGCTCAAAGCCGCCGGTTGGGTCGAGCCTTTAAAAGCCAAAGGTCCTTACACGGTTTTCGCGCCGACCAACGCGGCGTTTGAAATGCTGCCCGCCGGAACGGTCGAGACGCTTCTGAAACCGGAAAACAAATCGATGCTCTCGTCAGTTCTGACTTATCACGTCGTCGCCGGAAACTGGTCGGCGAAAGACGTTATGAAATTGATTAAAAAAGGCAACGGCAAAGCGATGATTAAAACCGTCAACGGCGGAATGCTGACCGCCACGACCGACGGCAAAACCGTGATGCTGACCGACGAAAAGGGCATGACGGCAAACGTCACCGCCGCCAATTTGAAAGGCTCGAACGGCACGATTCACGTCGTCGATAAAGTTCTGATGCCCAGATAACCGAAGCTGAAACTCCTTTTTCTTCACAAAAAAAGCGCGTCTGTTTTAACAAAACGGGCGCGCTTTTTTATTTATCACGCGACCGAGGCAGAAGCCCGCGCGTAAGCAAGGGCGGAAACGATTGCGGATTTAGGATTTGGGATTGCGGATTTGCCTTTATTAAACGACCAATCCGAAATCCGCATTCCGCAATCCCAAATCTCTGTCCGCCCTTGCTCACGCGCGGGCTTCTGCCTTTTATATATTTTTTGAATCCGTTTCGCCGTCCGCGCCGAAATGTTTTGCAAAATCCAGACTCTATATTTTCGGAAAGGAGAATCCAAAATGAACAAAACATATTTACGCGCCGCCTTTTTCGCGCTGTTAATCTTCGGCGCGGCGTCCGTCGCTTTTGCTCAAACGGGCGAGGCGAGCAAAACCGTTGAAACGATAAAGACGACCGAAAAATCGCTGTATGAAAGGCTCGGCGGCTACGACGCTCTCGCCGCCGTTTCCGACGAATTTATAATGCGGCTCGCCGCCAGCAAACGCATCGGGCGTTTTACAAGCGGCTTGAGCGAAGATTCGCAGAAAAAACTGCGCCAGCATCTGGTCGAATTTCTGTGCAGCGTGACGGGCGGCTCCTGCATTTATCTCGGACGCGATATGAAAACATCGCACAAAGGCTTAGGCATAGACGAGGAAGACTGGAAGGAAGGCGTCAAATTATTGACCGAAACGCTCGACAAATTTAAAGTTCCCGAAAAGGAAAAAACGGAAGTTTTAACGGCGGTCGGCAGCTTGAAGAAAGATATTGTCGAGAAGAAATAGGAAAGGCAAAAGGCAAAAAGGCAGAAACGCGACAGTCATGGAGCGTGTCCAAGTCCAGCAACAAGACCCGCTGATGAAATTAGCGTGTTTAATGTTGAAACACGCTCCATAACTGCCCTGGTTTCCGCCTTTAATTAATTGCCGCCGAAACGATGTGGCTTTCGTCCAGTTCCACAATTAAGGCTTCTTCGGCAATCAACATATGCGGGAATCCGTCCGCTTTCGGCGTTTCCGGCGCGCGCGGTTCTGTCTGAACCGGCGGTTGATTTTGTTTTCGTTTGCGCGCGGCTTTGACGGCATACATCGCCTTGTCGGCGGCGACGATAATCTGGTCGAGCGTTTCGCCCGCGCGCGGATACGCCGCCGCGCCGAGGCTGACGCCGACCTGCGCGAATCTTCCGTCGCCGATTGGCAGAACGAAATCCTGGACGGCTTTTTCCATGCGCTGGCAAAGCTCGCGGATGCCTTCGTTAGTCATCTCCGGCACGATGACGACAAATTCGTCGCCCGCGTAACGCGCCAGAAAATCGTAATCGCGCAATTGCCCGCGCATCACTTTGGAAATCTCGCGCAAAAGCGCGTCGCCCGCTTTGTGTCCGAAAGTGTCGTTGACGGATTTGAAGCCGTCGAGGTCGAGCATCAGAACCTGAAACTCGCTGCCGTTGCGACGGGCGCGGGCGATTTCGTTTTCAAACTGCATTTGCAGGCTGCGCGCGTTCGGCAGTCCGGTCATCGGGTCGGTCAGCGCGCGCGATTCGGTTTCGGCATGATGCAGAGATTTTGAAATCGCGTCCGCCGCGATGCGCGAAATCGTTTCCAGAAGACGCATATGCTCGTCTTCGTAAGCTTCCAAATCGCACGAATACAGCGAAACCGCGCCGATTAGATGCTCGCCCGCCATCAGCGGCAAGGACGCCATCGCCGTGTAATCGAGAATAAAATCCTGCGTCTCGAACGAAAAATCCAGCGCCGGATTGATGTTGTAGACGGGCTGGCGTTTCTTCAGCGCGTAGCCGGTCGCGCCCTCGCCGCTTTTGACGCGCTTGCCTTTCAGCGCGGCGTCGTTTTTCCCGACGGTATAGACGGCGGTCGCCGCGTCCTGTTTTTCGTCCAGAAGATAAACGGCGCACGAATCGAACGGCACGAGCTCGCCGATTTTCGCCGTAAAGCGCGAAAGCGTGTCGGGCAGCGTTATCGAGGAGCTGAAAACTTTCGCCAGCTCGTAAAGCGTAAAGACTTCGCGGTTGGCGCGCTTGATTTGCTCGACGTAGTTTTCGTCTCTTTCGCCCGCTTCGATGCCCAGAATATTCGTTTCTTCGGCGTCGTAGCGATAGGAAAGCTCCTGCGCTTCGATTTCCGCTTCGAAATGCTGCAAGTTTCTCAGGAAAATATCGATGAGCTTCGGGTCGAAACGCGTCCCCGCCGCGTTCAAAATCGACTTGCGCGCTTCGTCGCGCGAAATCGCCGCTCGGAACGGGCGCGCGCCGCGCAAGGAGTCGTAAGCGTCGGCGATGGACAAAATCCGCGCCGTCAGCGGAATATTTTCTTTCTTTAAGCCTTCCGGGTATCCGCTTCCGTCCCACGCTTCGTGATGATATTTGACGGTCGCGACGACCGGGCAATCGAATTTGACGTCTTCCAGAATCGACGCGCCGACCGAAGCGTGAATCTTCATTTTTTCCATCTCGGCGGGCGTCAGTCTGCCCGGCTTGTTCAGGATATGGTCGGGCACGGCGAGCTTTCCGATGTCGTGCAAAAGCGCGCCGGTGCGCAGGGCGTTGATTTCTTTTTCGGACAAGCCTAAAATTTCGCCGATGCCGACGGCGTAAATCTGCGTCCGGCGAACGTGTCCGATGCCGACCTGGTCGCGCGCGTCAATCGCCGTCGCCAAAGCTTCGACCGTCGCCAGATGAATGCGGCTGGCTTCGGTAATTTCCCGTGTTTTCTGCGCCAGACGCTGAAGGTGAATTTTATAGGCGAGATGACCGAAAATCGACACCGGCAGCACGACCAGACCGAAATCGACGCCGAAATGACGAAACGAAAGATGCAGCACGAGCATCGTCGCAAAGGCGACCAGATAATTGGCAATCGTGCGCGTATAGCGTTTTTTCCAGATGTTTCGGAAAGCGTCTTCGCTGTCAAACGCCAGCAGCAGCGAGCTTAAAATGGTCGTCAGCAGATAATGCGTCAAAAGCATCAGCGCCGAGGCTGCCAGCAGCCATCCGAGATTTATCGGATTGGCGGCGATATTCCAGCCTTCAAAATCGGCAAACTGCCGCAAAAACAGATAAAAAGCCTCAGCCGCCGCCGCGGTCGAAACCGTGTGAATCAAAATTCCGTAAACCCATTTGACCTTGTTTTTCGTCGTGCGATAGCGCACGGCGGAAGAAACGACGCTCAGCAGCACGCCGCCCGCAACCCCAAGCCAAATCGTGCCCCAGAAAACCAGAACTTTGCGCGGCGAAATCGTCAACCGCGTTTTCGGAATCTTAAACTGGTATTGATTCGCCAGCGTCGCGACGACCATCGAAACCGCTAAAATGACCAGTTGCAGAACGGTAAAAGAAAAACAGCCGTAAATCGTATAGGCAATCGCCGCCGCGCTCGCCGCCAGCAGGACGCCGCCCAGAATTTTCGTTAGACTACTGTAATCTGAGAGGTCAAATTGTTTCACTGATTTTACTTCCAAATCTGATGTTTTGTGCATTTGTTCGAAAACTGCTTTAGATTGGTTGCGGAAAAAATCTGCGGGCATCTCAAACTACTGATTTTCTAAATTCTCAACCGGCGACGCACGCCGCGCGAAATATATAACAAATTTCGTGCCGCAACCGCGCCCGCCGGATACCTTAGATAATTACTGATTAAAAAAGCGTTTTAAATCCGGCATACATAATTTTCGTTCAAATTGACCGTTCAAATTGATATAATCGAATCAATTTGAACGATTCGCGCGGCGCTTGCTGAAAAGTCGCGGACGTGCGAGAAACGCCCGCAAAATCTCTCAAACACAGCAAAAATCTTTGCGTCGCCGGAAAAAGACTTATAAAATGCGGATAGTGTTATTCAGAATTAAAAAATTGAGACTTGTGCGGCTCGCCCTTATGCTGGTTTCTCGCGCCGGAATTCTCTTACTGGTTGCGGCTTACTGCTCGCTGATTAGCGTTCAGGCGCAGGACGATGTCATCCGCGTCGAAACCGATGTGGTGGCGTTTGAGATAAGCGTGACGGACAAGAGCGGCAAGCCCGTGCGCGGGCTGGAAGCCGGAGATTTTAAAGTTTACGAAAACGGCGTCGAGCGCAAAGTCGATTTTTTCGAGCCGCTGCGCCGCAGCGACGAAAGCCGACCGCTTTCCATCGTTTTCGCATTGGACGTTTCGGGCAGTATGACGCGCGACGAACTAATTCGCCTGCGCGACGCGATGCAGAAATTTGTCGAGCGCCTCGCCGATTACCAATCGTATTTCGCCGTGATGACTTTCGGGATGGAAGTCAAAACGCTGCAATCATTTACCAACAAGCGCGAGAAGCTGGAAAAAACTTTCGACAAGATTTTAAAAGACCAGGACGGACTTTCGACGCACGCTTACGACGCGACCGACGACGCCATCCGCCTGCTCAGAAAAAAAGCGCCGGAAACGCGCAACAATAAACTGATGAAACGCGCCGTGATTTTAATCACCGACGGCTTTCCGGTCGGCGACACCGTTTCGGCGAAAACCGTCATCGAGCGCGCCAACGACGCCGAAACCACCGTCTATTCGGTCATTCTGCCGTCGTATTCGCGCTTGCAGGGAACGAAAAAACCGCTGCTGACGCCGCTCGAAGCCAGCGGCTTGATTGATAAAACCGGCGGCAAAACCTTTTACGCCACGCAGAGCGATTTCGAGCCGCTTTTCAAAGCGCTCGCCGAAGAAATCACCGCTTCATACGTTTTGGCTTTTTACCCGCCGGAAGAAGATAAGACAAACGGAAAATTTCGCGAAATCAAAATCGAATCCGTCAAAGGCTATCAGGTCAAGCAAAATCGCGCGGGCTACCAGTTGAAATAAATGCAAAATGCAAAACGCAAAAGGCAAAATAGAAGGAAGAAGAATTAATTCTGAATCTCTAATTCTGAATCTTAAATCCTAATATTTTGCACTTTGCATTTTGCATTTTGCATTTATAATCGTTTTGCATTAGTAACGGTCGTCTTCATAATCGAGGCTGTCAAAATCCACCTCGTCGTAATCGTCTTTCTCGCCTTTGTCTTCGTATAGGTCAAGCTCGACCGGGTCAAGCCCGACCACTTCCAAATCCGAACCGCACTCTTCGCAACTGACGACATCGCCCTGCTCGGAATCCGCATCGACATAAACTTTTTCGTGACATTCGGGACAACTTGCCGTAGGCACAGCTTTTACCTCCAAAAATTTTATAAAAAATTGCTTTTCAAAACTGCCGGTAGAGATATGATATTGATTAAAAATCCATTTTGGCAAGAATAATTTGACGAATTTTCGATAATTTTTTTTCGCCCGCGAAAAACTGCCGACGGGCTTCACTATTTACGATTTACGTTTTACGATTAAGCAATATGGAAATTTATTTTCAAGTCGTCAAAGACGCCGAAAGTTTGCGCGCGGCGTGCGAAAAACTCTCCGCCGCCGATTATCTCGGCTTCGATACCGAAACGACCGAGCTCGACCCGTATCAGGGCATCGTCCGCCTCGTCCAGCTAAGCGACGGCAAAGACACGAGCGTCATCGACCTCAAACCTTTTGCCGACCGGGGCGACGTCAAAACGATGCCGGAGCTTGAGCCTCTGCGCCGGCTTTTGTCCGCGCCGAAGCCGATAAAAGTCGCGCACAACGCGAAATTCGACGCCAAATGGATAAGACATTACTTGGGCGTCGAGGTCAACGGAATTTTCGACACCTTGCTCGCCAGCCAGCTAATCGCCGCGGGCGACCAGGACCGGCGACACAATCTGGCGGAAGTGACATCGTTTTTTCTCGGCGTCGAGCTGGACAAAAGCGAGCAGGTCAGCGACTGGAACGCGCCGGAACTCTCGCCCGCGCAAATCGAATACGCCGCCCGCGACGCCGCCACGATGGTTCCGCTGCGCGAAAAAATCGTCGAACGATTAAAGACGGACGATTTGATAAAAGTCGCCAAGCTCGAATTCGACTGCGTGATGCCGGTCGCCGATATGGAGCTGAACGGATTTTTTCTGGATTCGGCGCGCTGGCGCGAACAGCTCGAAAAAGTCAAAAAAGAGCAGGCGGTCGTCGCTCTGGAATTGCAGCAGATGCTCTCGGCGGGCGTCGCGCAGGCGTCGCTTTTCGGCGCGGCGGAAATCAATCTCGATTCGCAAACGCAGGTCACCGACGCGCTGAAAAATCTGGGCGTTCCCGTTCCGGCAACCACGCGCGGCTGGCAATTGCAGCCGCTCGCCGGAGATTATCCGGTCGTCGCGAAATTATTGGAATATCGCAGCGTGGCGAAATCCTTAACCAGCTTCGGCGAAAATATTCTGGAATTTATCAAACCGCAGACGGGCAGAATCCACGCCGATTTTCGCCAAATCGGCGCGCCGACCGGCAGATTTTCCTGCAACAATCCGAATTTGCAGCAAATCCCGCACGCCGAAGAATATCGCCGGTGCTTCCGCGCGCCCGAAGGCAGAAAGCTCGTCATCGCCGATTATTCGCAGGTCGAGCTCAGAATCTTAGCCGATTTCTCCAACGACGAAAATTTTATCAACGCCTTCCAGAGCGGAACGGATTTTCACACGACGGCAGCCGCGCAGGTTTTTAATATCAAGCCCGAAGACGTCACGGCTGACCAGCGCTCGTTTGCCAAACGCCTGAATTTCGGCGTCGTCTACGGCATCGGCGCATCGCGCTTCGCCATGATGACCGGTTTACAGCAAACCGAAGCCGAAAACATTATGCGCCGCTATTTCGCCACCTATCGCGGTCTCGACGCGTGGCTTCGCGACGCCGCGCGAAAAGTCACCAGTGAGCGCATCGCCCGCACCGCCACGGGAAGAATGATGCGTTTTCGCTTCGACGAAAACGACCGCGCCCAAATCGCCGCCGCCCAGCGCAACGGCAAAAATATGCCCATCCAGGGAACCTCAAGCGACATTCTCAAACGCGCCCTGCGCCTTCTCCACGATAAATTCAAAGGCACATCCGCGCGCCTTGTAAACATCGTCCACGACGAAGTAATCGTCGAATGCGACGCCGCGGAAGCCGAAATCACGCAGAAAAATCTGGAAGACGCGATGTGCGCGGCGGGCGAGGAATTTATCAAAAAAGTCCCCGTCAAAGTCGATTCAAAAATCGCGGACGAATGGTCGAAATAAGAAAATTCAACCGCAGATAGACGCAGATAAACACGGATAATTTAACGGAACGGATTAAACTTCACGGCTTGATTTAGTAGACTTCGTGACTTGATAAAATCACTTTTTATATCTGCGTTTATCAGCATTCATCTGCGGTTGAATTCCCTTCAGATTTCTTATTGATAACAACATAGTAATTTGCATCTTTAGATTGCTCAATAAATTCTTCGATTTGCCAATTTGTATTAGCGAGAATCTTTTTCATTTCTGCGGGCGAGACGAAAAGGTAATCGAACCATTCGCCGACGGTTTTTCTATATCTCACACGCATTCTGATTTGTGCGGGCATTCTGCCGCGTTTTTTGTTTAGTTTGTGGTATTCCAGATGGTTGCGGTCGGCGGTTTTGTACGGGTTGCGCGTGCCGGCGATGATTTTGGCGGCGGGCGTGGTGATGCGGTTCATTTTTTCGAGAATCAGGCGAGCGTTTTCCGCGTCGGCGAATAAGCCGAAATTGTTGCCGAGCATTAAAATCGTGTCGAAAGAGTTCGGCTTAAATTTATCTATTTCGGCGATTGAGCGGACGAGCGCTTTTTTTACGCCTCTTAATTTAGAAACTTTGATTGCGCCTGCCGAGTTGTCGATGCCGGTGACGTCGAAGCCTTTTTGTTGCAGGTAGAGAGCGTGGCGACCGGCGCCGCAGCCGATGTCCAGGATTTTGCCGCGCGCGTGCTTGATGGCTCGCTTTTCGAGCGGCGACCATTGTTTGTATTCGGTGAAATATAAATCGGCGAACGTGGTGCCGAAATCTATGTAATTGTCGTCGCGCTCGATGATTTCCGCCGACATTGTTTCATTTTTGTATTGCGCCAGCAATTGCTGTCCGAAGGCGTCCTGATTATTTTTCATACTGAAAAAGCGAAAAAGTGAAAAGGTGAAAAGGTGAAAAAGTTTTCGTCGCTTCTCGCCAATCGACTTTTTCACTCTTTCACTTTTTCACTTTTTCACTTTCGATGCCCGTCTGATGATTCTGGTTTTGAAAAATTCCGGTTTAGCCTTCCTGCGCGGCGGCTTTTGATTCGCCGGGCGCGATGTACAGAATGCGCGTGCAGCTTTCGCAGGTGATGATTTGGTTGCCTTTTTTGATTTCGACCTGCATCTGCGGGCGCAGCTTCATAAAGCAGGCGCTGCACGAGCCGTTTTTTACTTCAGCGACGGCGATTCCGTCGCGGCTGCGCTGCGCGAGCCGATTGTAGACGTTTGCCAGATTTGTCGGGAGCGTGATGAAAACTTCGTGGCGTTTTTTCATTTCGCGGTCGAGCTCTTCGCGGTTGGCGGCGAGTTCGGTTTCAAAAGTTTCGAGCTCGCTCTGGCGGTTGGATTCGAGGCTGGAAATTTCTTCCGAGCGTTCGGCTAAAGTTTTTTCCACTTCCTCGACGGTCGTCATTTTTTCCAGAACCTGCGCTTCGAGCGCGGCGATTTGTTTTTGCAAAGCGTCGGTTTCGCGCATCGCGGTTTCGTATTCCTTCTGGTTCTGCGCGTGTTTCAAGTTGCGGTCGGCGCGTTCCAGATAAGTTTTATTTTCGGCGATTTGCGTTTCCAGGCGGTCGCGCTCGGCACGGGCGGTCTCGCTTCTGGTCTGGATTTCGCGAATAGAAGAGGCGTGCTGTTCAAACTCTCGTTCAATCGCGGCACGCCTTTCGTCTGATGTTTCGATGGCTTTTTTTAGTTTTCGGATATTGGTATCGGTTATTTGCAGGTCAATT
>DASVWG010000026.1:0-3790 GCA_036389695.1 Pyrinomonadaceae bacterium | reverse complement strand
TTGAATTTCAAAATCCTACTGACTACCGGCTTCCGGCTTCCGGCTTCTATCTTCTGTTTTACTGTTGCGGTTTCGGGCGATTGGCTTCGATTTGCAGATTAATCTTGACGTCGTCGGAAAGCACCGCCGTGCCGTTCGGCATATTCGTACCGTAGTTTACGCCGTAATCGCGGCGATTAATCGAAGTTTCCGCCGTGACGCCCATTTTGCCGCCGCCGCGTTCGTCGGGCGGCAGAAATCCGGCAATCTGCACCGGAAACGTAATCTGCTTGGTCACGCCTTTCAACGTAAAATCGCCCGTCACTTGCAGATTTTTGCCTTTCTTTTCGACCTTCGTGCTTTTGAAAGTCAAATCGGGATATTTTTCGACTTCAAAGAAATCAGCCGTCCGCAGATGCTTGTCGCGTCCGGCGACGCCCGTGTCCACGCTCGTCACTTTCGCCGTAAATTCGACCGTCGATTTCGTGACATCTTTGGCGTCGTAATTGACCGTGCCGGTAAAATCGCGGAAAAATCCGGGCACTTCAATCAAGCCCATGTGCTTGACTTTAAAGCCGATAAAGCTGTGCGCTTTGTCGAAATTGTAGGTGCCCGTGTAATCGACGTTTTGCTTGTTTTTGTCGTCGAAAGAAGCGAATCTTTCGGCGAAGGAATTATTGACGGCTTGCGTGCCCGCGTTTGAAAAAACAAACAGCGCGGCGAGCGCGAAAGCCAGTAAGAACGAAGTCCTTTTCATTTTTAATTTTGCTCCTTAGTTTGAATCCTGGTTGATTGAATTATGCGATAAAAATCATTTGATGCAAATTTATAAATAACGGTTAATTGATAATTGATAATTTTTTTCGCGAGTTATCAATTATCAATCGAGATTATTCTTTGCCTTTTAAAAACTGCGCGGTCACTTCCGCGACGCGCCTGCCTTGAAAACGCGCGGCATTCAGCGCCGTTTCGTCGGGCGCGGCTTCGCCGTTTTGCGACGTAAACGAAACGCCGTAAGGATTGCCGGACTGAAATTGAACCGGGTCGGCATACGACGGCGAGACGATAATCGCGCCCCAGTGATAAAACATATTGTTGAGCGACAGGATAGTCGATTCCTGCCCGCCGTGCGCGGTCGCCGTCGAGGTAAAGGACGAACCGATTTTGTTGACCAGCGCGCCGCTCGCCCAGAGTCCGCCCGTCTGGTCGATAAAGGCGCGAAGCTGCGAAGCCGCGCCGCCGTAGCGCGTCGGCGTGCCGAAAATTACGGCGTCCGCCCATTTTAAATCGTCCATCGTCGCTTCCGCCGCGTCGCGCGTTTCTTCGGCGTGTTTTTTCCATTTTTCGTTGGAATTTATCGCCGCTTCCGGCGCGGTTTCGCGCACTTTCAAAAGCCGCGTTTCCGCGCCTGCCTCGCGTGCGCCTGCCTCGACGGCTTTCGCCAGTTGATAAGTCGTGCCGGTCGAGCTGTAATAAATTATCGCCACTTTCGCCATTATAGTTTTCTCCTTTTAAATAATAATCGTCACAACGACGATTTTAATAAAATTAATTGACCTGACTGCGCGCCAGAACCAGCAGAGCGTTAAGCTGTTCCAAAAGATTTTCGCCCAGATGTCCGAGCTGCTGCCGGTGCAGATTGACGACCGGCTCGTCCAATTCGGCTAAAAGCTGTAAGCCTTCGTCCGTAATTTTTGTAATCACGTGACGGCGGTCTTTCGCGCTGCGCTCGCGCTCGATCAGACGGCGATTTTCCAGGCGTTCAAGCAATCTTGTAATATCGGAATCCTTTGTAATCAGGCGCTCGCTGATTTCGCTGCAAATCAAGCCCTCTTGCCCGGCGCCGCGCAAAATCCGCAGCACATTGTATTGCACGCCGGTCAGCTCAAAGCTTTTCAGCAATTCGACGACCTTCCAGCCTAAAGCTTCCGTCGTCCGCGCCAGATTCAAATAAAGCTCTTCTTCCTTACTTTTGAAAGGCTTCGTCTGCCTGAGTTCTTTTTGCAGTTCACTCATAACGATTAAAGAAAGAATAGTCGTTATAACGAGCATTGTCAAAAGGCATCTGGCGAATTCTGAAAATACATTCGTAGATTTTCGCTCGAAAACAGGCTAATCTACTTTCAGTTTATGAAAGATGCGTATGACTTTATCGTTATCGGCGGCGGCTCCGCCGGTTTGGTCGCGGCGGGCGGCGCGGGCATTCTGGGCGCAAAAGTCGCGCTCGTTGAAAAAAATCTGCTCGGCGGCGATTGTCTCTACACGGGCTGCGTGCCTTCGAAAACGCTGATTAAATCGGCGCGGTTCGCGCATCAATTGAAACGCGCCGCGGATTTCGGATTCGAGATTCCCGATTTCAAATTCCAGAACGATTCTTTCGCTTCCGTGACAAACCGCGTGCGACGCGTTATCGAAATCATCGAGCAGCACGACGCGCCGGAAGTTTTCGAAAAAATGGGCGTCGAAGTCATTTTCGGCTCGCCGCGATTTATCAGTTCGAATGAAATCGAAGTCGCTCTGAAAAATTCAAACGAAACAAGAAAACTAAAGGCGAAGCGTTTCTGCCTCGCCACCGGCTCGCGTCCCGCCGCCGTGCCGGTTGAAGGCTTAAAAGAAGTCGGCTTTATTACAAACGAAGAAGTTTTTCAGCTTGAAAAATTGCCGGAAAGATTAATCGTTCTCGGCGGCGGCGCGATTGGCTTGGAACTCGGACAATCTTTTCAAAGATTCGGCAGCCGCGTCACGATTGTTGAAATGGCTGAACGAATTTTGATTAAAGAAGACGCAGAAGCCGCCGCTTTGATGACGCGGATTTTAAAAAACGAAGGCGTGAAAATTCTCACTAATACAAAAGCCGTCCGCGCAAAAAAAGGCGCGGGCGGAACAAAAATTTTAATTGTCGAAACGGGCGGCGATGAATCCGAAATCGTCGCCGAAGAGATTCTCGTCGCCGCCGGTCGCCAGCCGAACACGGACAATTTAGACCTTGAAAAAGCCGGCGTTCGTTTCGATAAAAAACAAATTTTCACCGACGAATATCTGCAAACTTCGCAAAAACACATTTTCGCGGCGGGCGACGCGACGGCGCATTTTCAATTTACGCATATGGCTGATTACGAAGCGCAAATCGTTGTCCAAAATGCGTTTGTGCCGTTTCCTTTCAAAAAGAAAACCGATTTTCGCGTCGTGCCGTGGGCGACTTTTACCGAGCCGGAAATCGCGCGCGTCGGTTTGACCGAAAGCGAGGCGCGCGAAAAATTCGGCGATAAGGTGAAAGTTTATAAAATCTCTTTTACGGAAAACGACCGCGCGCAGGCGGAATCGGAAACCGAAGGCTTTGCGAAAGTCGTCGCGCACAAAAACCGCATCGTCGGCGCGCATCTGGTCGGCGCTCACGCGGGCGAAATCATCCACGAATTTGTCTGGGCGATGCGCGAGAATCTGAAAGTTTCCGAATTGAATAAAATCATCCGCGTTTACCCGACGCTCGCCAAAATCACGCAAGCCGTCGCGACGGAAGCGACGCTCGAAACCTTAAAATCGCCGTTCGTGCAAAAATGGTTTAAAAGGTATCTGAAAATCTGGCGCTAATCTCAAGGCAGAAACGCGACAGTGATGGAGCGTGTCCAAGTTTAAGGATTCGATATACGAATTGAAATTGTGTGTCCAATGCCTAAAGTTGAAACACGCTCCATCACTGTCGCGTTTCTGCCTTTAATTCGAGCGGATTTGCGTCAGCATCACGGCATCGGTCAGCGTTCTGCCGCGCACGGTTAAGATTTGTTTTCCGTCATTTGAAAGGGAAAGGTTA
>DASVWG010000025.1:0-9905 GCA_036389695.1 Pyrinomonadaceae bacterium | reverse complement strand
GCGCTCATTGGGCAGGCACAAGACCTGCCCCTACATTCTTTTATTAAAAGAGTCGATTGAATGACTTAAAATCGCTTTGAACGACTTTCGAAGGCGATTGAACGACTTTTCTTCGCCATTGAACGCCTGACGATGTTCGTTGAACGACTTACTTTCGTCATTGAACGACTTACTTTTGTCGTTGAACGATTGACAGATGTCGTTGAACGACTGACAGATGTCGTTGAACGACTGACAAAGTGCTTTGCACGACCGGCGATGTTCATTGAACGGGTTACGATGTTCGTTGAACGACTGTCGAAGGTCTTTGAACGAGTGACGAATTGCTTTGAACGACTGCCGAAGCCTGTTGAATGACCGGAAAAACTTATTGTTTTAATAAAAATATCAGGCGAACGCCCGCAGAAGGGCTTCGCGCATCTCGCCCGCGGTGCGCCAGCGCTGCTGCGGTTCTTTGGAGATGGCTTTTTCGATGACTGCGGCGAGGCGCGACGGAATTTGCGAATTGCGGATGGCGAGCGGGACGAACGGTTTTTCAAAAATCGCTTTGACGGTTTCGGCGATGCCGGCGCGCGGGCTTAAATCGAGCGCGTGCGTGCCGGTCAGCAAGGTGTATGCCGTCATGCCCATCGCGTAGATGTCCGACGGCGGCTGGACGTCTTTGAAATCGCGGATTTGTTCGGGCGGCATATAGGCGATTGTTCCGGCGACGTCGCCGACCATCGTGACGCCGCTCATTCCCGTCTGCTTGAAGCTTTTCGCCAAGCCGAAATCAGTCAGCTTCGAGATGTAATTCGGGTAATTTCCGTCAACCAGAATGTTCTGCTCTTTGATGTCGCGATGCACGAAGCCGAGCGAATGCGCGAAATCCAGCGCCGAAAGCGTCTGCTCGACAATTTTTAAGACCTCGCGGTAATCGAGCCTGCCGCCGCGCTGTTTGGCGAGCTTGGAAGCGTCCATGCCGCCGACGAATTCGGTGACGAGAAAGACGATTCCGTTATGCGTGCCGTGTTCGAGATAGCTGACGATGTGCGGATGCTGTAGGCTGGCGGCGACTTCAATCTCGCGCATAAAGCGTTTCAGAGATTGCTCGCTGACGGCGACTTCCGGCAGAAGCGTCTTGATGGCGACGGCGCGACCGTCGTTCGCCTTGCGCGCCAGCATCACGCTGCCCATTCCGCCCTGACCTAATATTCGAATCATCTCGTAACCGGGAATCGGCTGCGGATTATTTTTTAGTTTGGCGCGGCAGTCGTCGCAGACGTAGGAAAGCTTTGCGTCCGGGCGCGAGGCTTCGGTTTTGGCTAATAAACCGCAGTTTAAACATTGAATCGTGACGGTCGAAGGAACGGTGGAATTATACGTGTTCGGGTCGGAAGTAAACGGCTGCGGGTCTGCCGTGACTTCGACTTCGATAACGGTTTCGCCGCCCTGTATGCGGTCGCCGCTTTTCAGATGCGCGGTTTCCAGCCGCATTCCGTTGACGAAAGTTCCGTTGGTCGAGCCTAAATCGCGCAGAAAGCATTGCGGCGGCGCGATTTCCAGCAGACAGTGATGGCGGGAAAAATATCGGTCTTCGGGCAGACAGAAATGCGCCGTTTCCGTGCGTCCGATTAGAAAGGTATCGTGTTGGTCGAAGGTGAAAGCGCGTCCCGTATGCGGACCCGAAACCACTCGCAAAGTTACTCGCATCGCTTATAAAAGCACAAAATAAAATTTCGTTCCGGTTATTATCTGCCGATAGTTCCGGCAATCGCCAGCAGAATCCAAATCAAGCCCATGGCGAGGCTCGCCCCGCCCATTATCATTCCCGCAATCGCCAGCCCTTTGCCGCCGTACTGCGTCGGGTTGCCGTTGGCGTTATTCATTCCGAGATAACCCGTAATCAGCGCCGCCGCGCCGAACGGCAAGCCGCCGTGACAACAGACTAAGACCAAGCCGAGAATGCCCAGCACGAGCGCGATGGTCGGCAAAGTCTGGTTTTGCCCGCGCACCGCCATAACCGGCGGCGACATATACGAAGGCTGATTCGGCGATGCCGATTGGTCTTGCCAGCTGGCGAGCGGAGTGTTGCCGAAATTCGGCTGGTTGCCGAACGGCTGGTCGCCGAAAGGCTGGTTGGTAAAATTGGTCGGCTGGTCGGAATAATTCGGACTGGTCGTGCGCGCCGTGTTCATCTGGATGGTCGGCGGCGGCTCGTCGGTTTGCAGGTTTGTTAAGGTCGCGCCGTCGTTTAAACAAAAATTCAGCGACTCGTCCGTGTATGTCTGGTTGCAATTCGGGCAAACTTTCATAATTTGAATCAATCTTTTCTCTTATTTTCTAATTTCCAAGCCGGAAAAAGCAACCGGCACGGCGTCGCTCGAGTAAAGCCCGACCACGCCCGTTTTATAACCGTCCTTATCGACGCAGGTCGTCGCCAGCGCGCCGTTAATATAAAACGACATCGTGCCGTCTTCGTCCTTTACTTCCAAAACATTTTCCTGCGTCCCATCTTTGATTGCCGCCGAATATGTCCAATCGGTCACGGTTTTTTCTTCTTTGTCGGTATGCCGCGCGACGCGGAATTTTCGGCTGTCGGAATCAATCAAAAATGAATAATCTCTGGCAAGCGGCGTTTTTAAATCGCTGTGAATCATCAAGCCGAAGCCGTATTTCGTCTCGGCGCCCGTCGTGTTTCTCACCTTTACTCTGGTCGTCGCGTTAGCGGTGCGAAAATTACTTTTCGGCGTCACCAGCACGTAATAATACCCGGCTTCCTTCGAGCTCATCAACAGCTCGCCGCCGGTGTAATCGGTGTTGCCGTAAACGTCGTTCGAAGGCTTCCACGACGCCAAATCGTCTTTCAGAACGCTGCCGGATTTCTGGCTGCCGTTATTATTGCCGCTGCTGTTGTAATTGTAATTGGAAACCGTCGGCGTATCGGGAATCAAAGCCAGAAGCGCGACAAATCCGCCGCCGCAGAGCAAAATCAAACCGCCGAAAATCGCCAGAACCCAAAGCCAGGCTCTGGATTTCGGGCGCGGCACCTGCGCGGCGTTCGGCGTCACGATGCCAAAGTTTCCCGCCTGCGTTCCAAACTGCGGCGCGTTCGGATTCGTCGGCGGCGGCTGATTCATCAAAACGGTCGGCGGCGCTTCCGACATCGCGCCGCTTGCCGCGCCGCTCGCCTGCGTCAAAACCGAACCGTCAGTCAAACAAAAATTCAGCGAATCATCGGCGTAAGTTTGATTACATTGCGGACAGATTTTCATTAACGAAACTTCCTCAAGGGCTTTTCTCCGACTGTGGCATTATACGCTAAATTTGATTGAAGTTGCCAGTTAGGAAAAATTTAAGCAACGCGCCCGTCGAGCGGTGTTATAGTAATGATTGTCTCAATAAGGACGATTTTTAAGACCTTTTTTCGATAAGAGGATAATGTTTTAAAGATATGCTGAAAATCTCTAAGCTTAATGTTGGAACCTACGCAGCTTTTGCTTACTTAATTTTTCTAATGCTGGTTTGGTTAGAGATAAACTTAAGTCCGCCGGATGCGCTTTCGGGGGTGGCTATAATATTTTTAACAATGCCCTGGAGTTTCATGTTTATTGAGCTGGCAATAAAATTTCTGCGTGAGCCTGACGCTAAATATTTTTTTCCTTATCTGATAGTTCTCAGCGCTTTGCTGAATATGACCATCTTTCATCTTTGCGGCGCTGTTCTGACTGCATTGGGGAACGTATTGTTCAAAAAGAAAGACTTGAAATAAACGCGTTGTCTGGTCTCAAAGCTAACCTAAGCTCGGCTTTCCTCAATCCGCATTTCGCTCAAAGGTTTGAGCCGCAACGACCGCAGAATTTGATGTTCGGCGGAAAGACGCCGCCGCATTTCGGGCAGATTTTTTCGACGGGTTTGGGAATGCTCGACGGAAAAGCGGAAATAAAGCTCGCGGGCTGCGTCGAAGTATGCGCGGCTTGATTTTGTCCCATTTTCAAACCGCAGCGACCGCAGAATTTGGAAAACGGCGGAAGCT
Organism: Pyrinomonadaceae bacterium; assembly: GCA_036389695.1. Taxonomy (GTDB): domain Bacteria; phylum Acidobacteriota; class Blastocatellia; order Pyrinomonadales; family Pyrinomonadaceae; genus JALZHR01. Next base: position 5,890 of record DASVWG010000025.1, on the reverse strand, counting down.
TTGCCTGGCAGCGCGGGCACGGAAAAGACTGCGCCGCTTCGGGCGGGCTGACGAGCGTAAAAGCGGAATTGCCGCAGCGACCGCAGAATTTTACGCCTTCGGCATAGCGCGATTGGCAGCGCGTGCAGGCGACGATGCCGGGCAGAATGCTCGACTGCTCGCCGACGCTGCTGCTTCCTTGAGAAGGCGATGGCTGGCTTCCCTGCTGCAAGGATTTGAGCTGCGCCTGAATGACCTGTTCGTTGCCGTCTTCGCGGATTTCAATCACGCGGTCGTCATCTTTTTCGCCCGCTTTCGAGACGCGCAAAACGTGTTGTCCCGCCGGAATTCCGGTCAGAATCAATCTGCCCGTGCTGCCGATTGTGCCGTGCCGCTCGTCGTCGACGTAAACTTCCGAGCCGACCGGCGCGAGAATGACGACTCTCGATTTTCCGGTCGTTTTCCTTTCGGAGATGTCTTCCGCCGCTTTTTCCAGCTCCGAAATCCAATCGGCGACGTTCGCCGGACGCTTCGCCGGTTCGCGGTCCAAAGCCAGCATTATCGCCCGCTCGACATCCGCCGGAATATCCGACCTGAGAGAAGAAAGCGGCGGCGGCGTGTGCATAATTTTCTGCATCACGAGCTGCATCAAATCGCCCGCGAACGGCGTTCTGCCGCCGAGCATTAAATACGCAATCGTGCCGAGCGCGTAAACGTCGGCGCGCACGTCGACGCCGAGCTCCGGCTGCATCTGCTCCGGCGACATAAATTCCGGCGTGCCGATAATGCCGCGCGAGGACGGCGTCGCGTCGGAGCCGGCGTCCGTTACGGTCTGGTTGACGATTTTCGCCAGACCGAAATCGCCGACCTTGATAAAACCGTCTTCGGATTTGCCGGTTTTTTTCTGCATTATAAAAATATTGGCGGGTTTTAAATCGCGATGCAGAATGCCCGCTTCGTGCGCGGCTTCGACGCCTTCGGCGATTTGTTTGAGCAGATTGACGGCGCGCTTGACGGTCAGAGTTCCCTCGCGGCGCAAAAGGCGATGCAGCGTTTCGCCCTCGACGTATTCCATCACCAGATAAAAAACGCCGTCCGTCGTTTTGCCGAAATCCGTCACGTCGACGACGTGCGGGTGCCGAATCGAAGCCGCCGAGCGAGCCTCGCGCTCGAAACGCACAATCGCCTCGCCTTCCTGCAAATCGTCCGAATTCAGCAAATCCTGCCTGACGGTTTTCACCGCCACGTGACGCGTCCCGAGATTCTGGTCTTTGGCGAGATAAACCTGTCCCATCGCGCCGCGCCCCAAGCGCCGTTCGATAAAATATCGTCCGGCTAAAAGCTGCGTTCCCGGCAGAGTATGGCGCGTCTGCGACTGGTCCTGCGGACAAAACTGCACTTCATCGCCGTAACAAATTTCGCATTTTGGACATTCTCTCATTCGGTCTAACCCGCTTTTCATTTTCGCTTTAAGGTTAAAATTTTCCAAACTAAGAACGAGTTTTTTTGTTGAATTTGCAAAATTGGCAGATGGTTTGTTTAACGATTAATTAATAATGATTTTATTTCGTTTATTTTAAGGCGCATTAATCTCACTACTCCATTTAATATCTTCGAGTATAAATCCTAAATTTTTTAAGAAAATTTCAATCTCATCAAGATTAGAAAAATCGTAATATTCCCTGAGACGAAAATCCTCGTTTGTTTCATATCTTTCGCTTTCATGTATTTCGCGTTTCAGTTCGACTATCGAAATATGATATGGATTTTGTCGAATAAATTCCTGTTCTATTACAAACTCCGGCTCTTCGCCGGGAGAAAGCAATGATAAGTAACGGTCATTCGGCTTTAATTTATTCAGGAGAATCCAGCCTGAATAGTCATTTGAATTTGTTTGCTTGACGAATCCAAAACAGTCGCCACGTTCTAAATATCGCTCTAAATCTTCTCGTCTCATATAAATATTAAGCGCAACCGACGCGGACAATTTACATTTAGACAGAATTATATCATCTCGCTTTGGTGAGTTTTATTGCATCGTTCTGCTGTTTTTGGACAATAAATTTCAAAGTTGCTATAATCCGAATTCGGCAAAATCTGTTTTTCCGATTTGCCGTTTGAACCGATAAAGTGGGTCGTTAGCTCAGTTGGTAGAGCAGAAGACTCTTGTTCTTTAAAATAGGAGCGTTCATTGGAAACAATGAAATGAAAATGCGGCTGTATGCTGGAAACCCCTGAGAGCTTCAAGTACGAACAACATTGTGCGTGAAAATCTTGAAGATTGGGCAATCAGCAGGCAACTCTTGGCATTTATCAATTTACATTTATCATTTTTCGTCTGATTTACATTCTGATAAATGATAAATGTTTAATGATAAATGTTAAGAAAGCCCTCAGAGACTGTACGCCGCACGCCCAAACAGATTTTGCTGTGGGTGATGAGACAGTCCAGACTACAACGCTAAAATCATTAGCGGCTAGTGAAAGCTAGTGTGGTAAAGTAATCTTCGGGTCGCTGGTTCGAGCCCAGCACGACTCACCACTAGAATCAATGAAAAAGGACAGCGCACGGAGCTGTCTTTTTTTGTTTATCTACCCGCGCGCCGAGTTTTTAATAATGTTTTTGATTGTTTCGGACGGATTTTTCGGCGACAAACGCTCACCATCAGCCCGCTAAATTGTTGGTGAAAGCTGATTTATAGAATATAATAATAGTGTTTCCCGATACAGGTTTGATTTTACGCTCACAATCGATTGGACGCCATCCGAGAGGAAAAAAATGTTCTTAAATGATTCGTCAAAGCTTTCACGTTATCACGGGCAATTTGGCATCTTTGCCTTTTTAATGCTTCTGATTTTTGTTTTTAATTTTCCGGCGCTTTCGGCGGCGGGCGACCTCGACCCGACTTTCGGCGGGAGCGGCGCGCTTAAGCTCTCGAATCTGCAAATTATAGGCAATATTTTGGTTCAAGCCGACGGTAAAATTCTTTCGTCGGCAAGCGCGAGCAGCGGACCAAGCTATCTGGTGCGTTTTACAACTAACGGCGGCTATGATAACGGATTCGGTGCGGGCGGATTCCTGCGCCCACAGGTAGGTCAGAACTCCGCCTCCGGCATTGCGTTTACGCTTCAGTCGGACGGCAAAATCGTCGTCTTCGCAAGCGTCCCGAATACCGGTAATGCATCTGAATTCTACGTTATTCGATACAATTCAAACGGTCTGCCGGATTCGACTTTCGGAACAGACGGCGTCGTGTCCGTGCCGTCCGCTGCTTCCTGGGTCGGCTTTTCCAAGATATTGGTTCAGCCGGACGGTAAAATGCTGATTTGCGGCTTGACTCCGGCTACATCAGGCTCAAGCTTTAACAGAAATTATGCCCTGCTACGCCTGAATCCGAACGGAACGCCCGACGCTTCTTTCGGCAATAATGGGATATTCGTTCCCGATCCCGCTCTCGATTTGCAATTTTACCCTTACGCGACGCTGCTTCAGGCTGACAATAAAATTCTGATTTCCGGTACGCGCATAGGCTCAGGCGGCGGAGGCTTTTACTCCGCTCGCTTTCTGGCAAACGGTGCGGTCGATACTTCATACGGAACGAACGGGAAAGTCGTGACGACGTTTGGAACTTTCAGCACGCCGTATGACGCCGCTTTGCAGTCTGACGGCAAGCTTGTTCAGGGCGGCACGTTACTTGGCAGCGCACCTGCACCAGACAAAATTACGCTTGTTCGCTACACGCCCGACGGTCAGCTTGATTCTTCATTCGGAACAAATGGAATATCCTTGACGACGCTTAACAATCGTTCCCTGGATGCCTTTGGCATGACAATTCATCCGAACGGGAAAATTCTCGTCTGCGGTTATGGTCATAACAGCACACCGGATTTTAGCGGCGGCGCACTGGTCGCCAGATTCAATCAGTCGGGCGCGCTCGACACAACTTTCGGCAGGGGAAAAGGTTTTGTCCTGACGCAATATCCGCAGCCAAGCGACACCGCTCAATACTTCGATATAGCGGTTCAGCCTACGGGTGGCAAAGTCGTCGCAGCCGGTTTCAGCAGATATGATAAATATTTGTATTCTGCGATTATTGCGCGTTATCTGAATAACGACGTGCCCGACTTTGATTTCGACGGCGACGGCAAAGCGGACGTTTCCATCTTTCGCCCGAATTCCGCCGCCGAATGGTATTGGCAAAACAGCTCGACCGGTCAAAGCAGCGGCGTGCAGTTCGGCGTCGATTCGGATAAACCGGTTGCGGCTGATTACGACGGCGACGGCAAATCGGACGTTGCCGTTTTCAGAAACGGCGATTGGTATCGCTTGAACAGCTCAAACAATCAATTTGTCGCCGTGCATTTCGGTCAAAACGGAGATGTGCCCGTGCCGGCTGATTATGACGGCGACACGAAAGCCGATTTAGCCGTTTATCGACAGGGTTGGTGGTATATCTTAAACAGCGCCGGCGATTCTTTCCGCGCCGACCAGTTTGGTATTTCAACTGATAAACCAATCATCGGCGATTTCGATGGCGACGGTAAATCGGATTTAGCCGTTTACAGAGACGGCGTTTGGTATCAGGCGCGAAGCGCTCAGGGATTTTACGGCGAACAATTCGGCATCGCGCCCGACCGACCTGTTCCGGCGGATTACGACGGCGACGGCAAAACCGATTTGGCGGTTTATCGCCCGTCGGACGGCACGTGGTATCTGCTCGGAAGCTCGAATGGATTTACGGCGCTGCAATTCGGAATTGAAACCGATAAACCGGTTCCGGCAGATTATGACGGCGACGGAAAGACGGACATCGCGGTTTACAGAGACGGCTATTGGTATCTGCAGCAATCGACGGCGGGCTTTCAAACCGTCCAATACGGCGCGGCGGGCGACACTCCGGTTCCGTCCGCCTTTGTTCCTTAAAACATTCCGCGCGTTTAAACAATGAGGCGCGGCGAAGATTTTGCCGCGCCTTTGCTTTGCCCAGGAATTAAGAAAAGCGAGAAAAATTTCGCTCCGTAATTGTCAATTGTAAATTAGTAATTGTAAATTGTTTGACCAAAGATACTGTCAAACAATTTAGAATTTACAATTTACAATTGACAATTTTTCCTTTCTTTATTTTTGTGCAAAGTCTCGCGCTTTATCAATTTTTTGATTTTTCTCTTTTCCTTTTTTCCGCAAAAGGTTATGATTGATTTGGGCTTAAAACGAGCCCGCGCTTTTCCGCTTTTCTACTTCCTTTTCCTTCCAATCGAGGTTTTCCTTTGATGAGCTTAATCCAAACGTCTTTTGAAACCGCAACGGGTTTGCCCGGTTACGTCGGCTATATTTTCATTTTCGCGCTCGGCGCAGTCATCGGCAGTTTTTTAAACGTCGTCATTCATCGCGTGCCGAACGACGAATCCATCGTTTTTCCAAACTCGGCTTGCCCGAATTGTAAAAATCCCATCAAGCCTTACGACAACATTCCGGTTTTAAGCTGGCTTTTTCTGGGCGGAAAATGCCGCAACTGCAAAAACCCGATTTCGCCGCGCTATCCGGCGGTCGAAGCTTTAACCGGATTGCTTTTCACGCTCGTTTTCTGGCAAATCGGGTTTACGTGGTTTCTGCCGGTTTGCCTGATTTTTACCGCGTCGCTGGTCGCGCTGATTTTTATCGACGCCGAGCATATGATTTTGCCGGACGTCATCACATATCCGCTTTTGGTTTTCGCGCTCGTCGTCCGATTAATTTTCGCTTTTGTCTTTGGAAATCTGTTTTTCTCCGACCTCGGTTTTTTTCCGGCGACGTATTTTGCGGGTTATCCGGTCTGGGTTCTGACCTTGATAAGCGCGGCTTTCGGCGGCTTGGTCGGCGGCGGCTCTCTGTGGCTGCTCGGCGAAATCTGGAAGCGCCTGCGCGGCATCG
>DASVWG010000024.1:0-7866 GCA_036389695.1 Pyrinomonadaceae bacterium | reverse complement strand
AGAACACAGAGAGCACAGAGAAAAGATAATCATTATCTCTCTGTGAACTCTGTGTTCTCTGTGGCTAGAATTCTTTCGCTACGCTCATTGGGCAGGCACAAGACCTGCCCCTACATTCTTTTTTTGCGGCTCGATTAAATTTTTTGTATTTTTTTTGACTTTAGTAGTGACAGTATAAATGCCCGCGCTTTGAAATAATATGAAACGCGTTTTAAAAATCATCGTCGTCGTTTTGTTTGTCGCTTTTATCGTCGCGCAGTTTATTCGCCCCGATATGACGAATCCGCCAATCGTGCCGGAACTGGCACTGGAAGCGACGACGCAAGTGCCCGCAGATGTGCAGGCGATTCTGACGCGTTCCTGCACCGATTGTCACTCGCACAACACGATTTTTCCGTGGTATTCAAACATCCAGCCCGGCGGTTGGTTTCAGGTCAGACACATCAGCGACGGACGGCGGCATCTAAATTTTTCCGAGTGGGCAAAGCTCGAAGACCGGCGCAAAAAACGTAAACTGGAAGAAATCTGCGAGCAGGTCGAGACGCGCGAGATGCCGCTTCCGTCGTATCTCTGGATTCACTGGGACGCCAAAATGTCGGACGAGGAAATCCGAATCGTCTGCGACTGGACGAAAGCCGAAATCGCCAAATTCTCCTCAAATTCGCCAGGTAAATAATTTTACGGGAACTTTTTTTCGTTTAATGCATCCAATAAAATAAGTTATGCGACAAAATGCAGAAATACGGCTGGCGTCTGTAAAATCCGAATGTAGAATTCTAATCTAAAGTTGAATCACCTTTCGTAACTACCCGCGCTTGCGCCCGCCGGTTTTTCAAAAAAATAAAAAATTTGAGGATTTAATGAAAAAAAATATTTATTTGACTATCTTATTTTGCCTGGTGCTTTCGATTGCCGCTTCGGCGCAGAAAATCGAGAAGCCGACGCTCGCGCCGACCGAAGCGACCGAGGCGCAGAGACAGCTTATCCAGCAGGGAGCGAAGCTTCACGACCAAAAAAAATACGACGAAGCCATCAAAAAATACGAGCAGGTTTTGCAGGAAAATCCGACCAACGATCTGGCGCTTTTCGAAATGGCGCTTTCGCTTTACTACAAAAAAGATTTTCCGCGCGCGCTCGAAGCGGCTTATAAGCTCGTGCAGTATAAAGGCAAAAACGGCGTGCTCGGTTACGGTCTGATTGCCAATGTGCTGGACGACCAGGGCAAGGGCAAAGAAGCGATTGAAATTTACCAGAAAGGCATTAAACAACTGGACGACGCGCCCGAATATCGAACGCATCTATCGGCGCTTTACTATAATCTGGGCATTGCCTACGCGCGGCAAAAGCAGAGCAAGGAAGCCCGCGAAGCGCTGAAAAAAGCCGTTCAGCTCGATTACGCGTCGCCGGGCGCGCATTACATTCTGGCGGAAGTTTTTCACGGCGCCGGTTATAAAGTTCCGGCGCTGCTGGCGTCGTCGCGCTTTCTCTCGATGGAGCTGAATTCGGCGCGCGCGAAGCGTTCGGTCGCTATCATTCTCGATATTCTGGGCGCGAAAAAGGACGAAAAAACGGGCAATATCAACATTTTTCTCAATTTAAACGCGCCGAAAGACGAAGGCGATTTCACCTTGTACGATTTTATTCTGGGCACGCTGACGACCATCAAGGACGAAAAGGACAAAAACAAAACCGAAGAGGAAATTTTCGCCGATGCCGTCGATTCGCTCATCGAAATGTTTTCCGAAGATAAAAAACTCGGCTCGACCTTTATCGGGAAAACTTATATTCCTTATATGGTCGATATGAAGAAAAACGGCTATTCCAAAATCTTCGCTTATCTGGTTTTGCAGCAGAGCGGCAACAAACAAGCCGAGAAATGGCTGGTTGAGCAGGGACAAAAAACAGTCGATTTCATCAATTGGGCGAAGGCTTATCAATTAAAATCCAGATGATAACTGATAACTGATAACTGATAACTATTAAGAAGCGCTTTCAGTTATCAGTTATCAACTATCAACTATCAGTTACAATCATCGTTCCCGTTCCTTCGTCGGTAAAAACTTCCGATAAAAGTGCGTTGCGCGTCGTGCCGCCGATGACGTGGGCGGATTTGACGCCGCGCCTGAGAAGCGAAATCAGGTTTTGCAGCTTCGGAATCATTCCGCCGGTCGCGCTGCCGTCGGCAATCATCGCTTCGGCTTCGCTGATTGACAGGCGCGAGAGCTTTGTTGCGGGATTGCTCGCGTCCGTGTAAATACCGTTGACGTCCGACAGCAAAACGAGCTTTTCCGCGCGGAGCTGTACGGCGATTTCCGCGGCAATCGTGTCGGCGTTGATATTAAAAACTCTGCCTTCGTCGTCCGCGCCGAGCGATGAGATGACCGGCAGATAATCATTTTCCAGAAGCAGATGCAAAAGGCGCGAATTTATCTCGACCACGTCGCCGACGTGCCCGAAATCGATGGTTTCCGTCGCGCCCGTTTTCCGGTTCGTAATTTCTTTCGGCGGGCGGCGCACCGCTTTGACGACGTCGCCGTCGATGCCCGAAAGCCCGACGGCTTCGATGCCGCGATTGCGCAGCGCGGCGAGAATATCGATGTTGATTTTTCCCGCGAAAATCATTTTCGCCAGCTCCAGCGTATCGTCGTCCGTCACGCGCCGACCTTCGATAACGGTCTGCGCCACGCCGAGCTTATCGGCAAGCTGCGTCAGCTGTTTCCCGCCGCCGTGAATGACGCAGATTCTGATTCCGACCTGATGCAGCAGCGCCAGCTCTTCGGTTAAAGACGAAAGATTTTGGCGGTCTTCGGTTACTTTGCCGGAAAATTTGACGACAAAGGTTTTGCCCTTGAATCTTTGAATATAGGGCAAAGCTTCGCGCAGCAGATTTAAGTTTTCATCGTTCATTTTATCAATTTTGCCATAATCGCTTTCTGCACGTGCAGGCGATTTTCGGCTTCGTCGATGACGACCGAGCTCGGCGCATCAATCACGGCGTCCGTCACGATGACGTTTCTGCGAACCGGCAGACAATGCATAAAAATCGCATTGTTCGCCCGCCGCATTTTCGCTTCGTCAACAATCCATCTCGTGCGATAAACGGCTCGCTCGCTAATGTCTTTCTGCAAATTGCCGTAATGCCGGAAACTGCCCCAGCTTTTCGCGTAGACGACTTCCGCTTCATCAAAAGCCGAATATATATCGTTGACGATTTCGACGCTTCCGCCGTTTTCCCGCGCCTGATTTTCGATTTCCTGCATCAATTCCGCGTCGAGTTCATAACCTTTCGGATGCGCGATGCGCAAATCGTGTCCGAACTGCGCGGCGGCTAAGGCAAAACTGTTCGGCACCGCCATCGGCAGAGGCTTCGGATGCCATGCCCACGTCAGCAAAACTCTTTTTTTCTTTTTGCCGAGCTTTTCCCGAATCGTCAACATATCCGCCATCGACTGGCACGGATGATGCATCGCCGATTCCAGATTAATCACGGGCTTCGACGCATATCGCGCAAACGCCGACAAAACCGGCTCGGTTCTCTCTAATTCCCAATCCTTCAATTCCGCGAAAGTCCGCACGCCGAGTGCCGCCGCGTATCTTTCCAAAACGCGCACAAATTCCTTCAAATGCTCGGTCTTATCAATATCCATCACCGCGCCGTCACGATGCTCCAGCGTCCACGAAGAGCTTCCCGGCTCCAAAACGACCGCATTCCCGCCAAGCTCATAAACGCCGACTTGCATCGAAGCCCGCGTCCTTAAAGAAGGATTGAAAAAAACGAGCGCGACGGATTTTCCGCCGAGCGGTTTTTCGTTCATCTCGCCCTTTTTGAATCGCAGCGCCGATTCGATAATTTCTTCCAGTTCAGCGCGCGAGAAATCTGATGTTTTTAGAAAATTATTCATTTACAAATTTTACGCCGTCTTCATTTATTTCCGACACATAAATATTAAAATCAATTTCGGTCTGCTCGTAAATTTCGCGCATCGCCGTTTCGACTTTACGCGCCGTTTCCAAAGTTTCGCTCAGCATAAAAACGCTCGGACCGGAACCGGAAATTCCGCCGCCGAGCGCGCCCGCTTTCAGGCTTTCGCTTTTCAAATCATCAAAGCGCGGAATCAGAGATTTTCTGAAAGGCTCAATCAAAAAATCTTCGAGCGAGCGTGAAATCAGTTCATAATCGCCTTTCGATAAAGCCGCAACGAGCGCGCCGAGATTGCTCCACTGGCGAATCGCGTCTTTGAGCGGCACGTTTTCGGGCAGAATCTCGCGCGCGTAAGACGTTTTAATTTCGATTTGCGGGTGAATGACGGTCGCGAACAATACGGGAAATTCGAGCGAAACGATGTCGAGCGGATTCGTCGAGCGAACCAAAACAAAGCCGCCGAAAAGACACGGCGCGACGTTATCGGCGTGGCGCGACCGCGACGCGACGAATTCGCCGGACATCGCAAATTCGGCAAGCTCAAGGCGCGAAAAACGATTTTCCAGAAGATGATTTGCCGCCGTGACCGCGCCGACCGCGCTCGCCGCGCTCGAACCGATGCCGCTGCCGGGCTTGATGCGTTTCGTGATTTCGACCTCAAAGCCGATGCGTTCCTCGATTTCGTCCAGCATCGCCAAAAGCGCGACGCCCGCGACGTTTTTTTCGGCTTCGGTCGGCAGATTAAACGAGTCGTGGTTGATGATTTTCACCCTTTTCTCATCAATCAGGCGCACGGTCATTTCATCGCGCGGCGCTTCGAGCGCGAAACCGAGACAATCAAATCCGCAGACAACGTTTGAAACCGTAGCGGGCGCGAGAACGCTGATTTCTTTCATAATTTAGCAAAAGGCGGAATTCGTATTAAAATGCAAACTGGAAGAAGACAGAAGTCAGAAGTCAGTAGACAGAAGACAAATTTCTACCGTCTACTGACTTCCGGCTTCTGTCTTCTTGATTTTATGAACTACTTTAGCACAAACCGAAAATCGGCGCGCGCGTCCTTCGCCGAAGCCGTTTTAAACGGTCAGCCGCCCGACAAAGGCTTATATTTTCCCGAAAAAATTCCGGCGCTTTCCCGTGATTTCTGGAAAAATTTTCACGCGAAATCGAAAGAGCAAATCGCTTTTGAAGTTATCAAACCTTTTGTCGGCGCGGAAATTCCGGACGAAACGCTTTTCGAGATTTGCGCGGAAACGGTAAATTTCGATTTTCCGCTCGTCCCCGTTACGGATTCGATTTACACGCTCGAGCTTTTTCACGGCGCGACGCTCGCTTTCAAAGACGTCGGCGCGCGTTTTATGAGCCGCTGCCTGCGCTATTTTTCGCGGGAAAAGCGCGAAAAAACAATCGTCATCGTCGCCACTTCCGGCGACACGGGCGGCGCGGTCGCGAGCGGTTTTTTCGAGGTCGAAGGCGTCGAAGTCGTGATTTTGTATCCGCGCGGGAAAGTCAGCCGCGTGCAGGAATTGCAATTAACGACGCCCGGACGGAACATCGCGGCGCTGGAAGTCGACGGCAATTTTGACGATTGCCAGGCTCTGGCGAAAACCGCTCTGGCGGACGAGGAATTGAAAAGACAGGTTTTTCTCACGTCGGCAAATTCGATAAACATTGCGCGCTGGCTGCCGCAGCAGTTTTATTATTTTTACGCCCTGCAGCAATGGCGGGAAGAAAACGCGCCCGTCATCAGCGTTCCGAGCGGAAATTTCGGCAATCTCGCGGCGGGAATTCTGGCTCATGTCGCTGGTCTGCCAGCCGAAAAATTTATCGCCGCCTGCAACGCCAACGACGCGGTTCCGCGTTTTCTGCAAAGCGGAAATTTTCAATCAAAACCTTCCGTCGCGACGCTTTCCAACGCGATGGACGTCGGCAACCCGTCGAATTTCGTGCGGATTCTGGAAATTTTCGATAACGATTATCTGAGTTTGAAAGATAAGATGGAAGCTCGAAGCATTTCCGACGAATCGACGGCGAACGCGATGCGCGACGTTTACGAAAAATACAATTACGTTCTCGACCCGCACGGCGCGGTCGGTTTCTGCGCGCTGGAAAAATATCTGGAAAAAAATCCGTCGGAAAAAGGTTTTTTTCTCGAAACAGCGCATCCGGTAAAATTCGATTCGGTCGAAAAAATTGTCGGAACTACCGGCGAAACGCCTGAAGCCGTGCGAGATTTGCTGAATCGTGAAAAGCAAAGCGTTGAGATAAAAGCGAATTACGAAGATTTGAAAGAGATTTTGCTGGGAAAAGTTTGAAAATAAGCAGGTCAGAACCACCCGCTACCGCAGGTGGTTGAAGAAAAGAGTCTCAAGTCTGAAGTCGCAAGTCTCAAGTTTGCCGATATGTTTTAACTTGGGGTTTTAGACTTGAGACTCGGAGCCTTAAGCTTAAACCACCCGCTACCGCAGGTGGTTCTGACATTTTAAAATATGAAAGTTTTAAAATTCGGCGGCTCGTCCGTCGCGAGCGCGGAAAATATTGAAAGAGTTGTCGAAATCGTTAGAAACGCGGTCGAAAATGATTCGTGCGTCGTCGTTTTGTCGGCGATGCAGGGCACGACCGATGCTTTGATTGAGATTGGAAAAACCGCCGAAGAAGGCTCGGAAACTTTTCGCGACAAAATCAGGGCAATCAAGGAAAGACATTGCGCGGCGGTCGGCGCTTTAGTGTCGAAAAATAATCGAAAAGCGATTCTGGATTTTGTCGATTCAAACATCGAGGAACTCGAAAAAATCTGCGAAGGCGTATATCTCTTGCGCGAACTGACGGCGCGGACGCTGGATAGAATCGTCAGCTTCGGCGAGATTCTTTCGACCGGAATCGTTTTCGCCAGATTTGATTTTCTGCGCATTGAAACTGTCTGGAAAGATTCGCGCGAGCTGATTCGCACCGATTCAAACTTCGGTTTCGCGGCGGTCGATTTTTCCACGACCAACGAGCAAATCAGGAAATTTTTTCAAAACTCAAGCGCGAAGCTTCATATTTTACCCGGTTTTATCGCTTCCGATTCCGGCGGCGCGACGACGACTCTGGGGCGCGGCGGCTCGGATTACACGGCTTCGATTTTAGCGGCGGCGCTGGACGCCAGCGTTCTGGAAATCTGGACGGACGTTTCGGGAATGATGACCGCCGACCCCCGCATCGTGCGCAACATTCGCCGAATCCCGCACGTCACGTATCGCGAGGCGATGGAGCTTTCGCATTTCGGCGCGAAGGTCATTTATCCGCCGACGATTCAGCCCGTAATGGCAAAACGGATTCCGGTCTGGGTGAAAAATACGTTTGCGCCCGAGGATTTCGGCACTTTGATTGAAGCGGAAATTTTTGGGGAAAAAGAAATCATTCGCGGCATTTCGAGCATCGACCGAATCTCGGTTTTAAATCTGGAAGGCAGCGGAATGGTCGGCATTCCGGGCTTCTCGAAGCGTCTTTTCGACGCGCTTTCACGCGCGCAAATCAACGTTATTTTGATTACGCAAAGCTCAAGCGAGCATTCAATCTGCGTCGCCATCGAAGAAACCTGCGGGCAAACGGCGAAACAAATCGTCGACCGCGAATTTGAATACGAGATTGCGGTCGGAAAAATCGAGCCTTTGCGCGTGGAAAACGGTTTTTCGATTCTGGCTCTGGTCGGCGACAATATGAAAAATCATCCGGGCATCAGCGGAAAGATGTTTGGAGCATTAGGCCGCAATGGTGTAAATGTTCGTGCCATTGCCCAGGGTTCTTCTGAAAGAAATATTTCTGCAGTTATTTCAAGAAACGATGTAAAAAAAGCCATCAACGTCTTACATGAAGAATTTTTTGAAACCACTTATAAACAGCTTCACTTATTTGTAGTTGGAATAGGTAATGTAGGCAGCAAGCTATTAGCGCAAATTCAC
>DASVWG010000023.1:0-8016 GCA_036389695.1 Pyrinomonadaceae bacterium | reverse complement strand
AGATTTTAACAGGATGGACAGGATAGGCAGGATAATTTAAAAACTAATAACGTTGAAATCTCTTTTTATCCTGTTTATCCTGTTCATCCTGTCTGAATTTATGTTTATCTATGCTCATCTGTAGTTTTATTCTCTTTTTTTGTAATAAAAATTTCTGAAAAGGACTAAAAATGACGAAATCCGAGCAAGCCGCCGAAAATAAAAATACCGAGCAGCGCAGCGCGCCGTGCGTGATGATAATCTTCGGCGCGACCGGCGATTTGACGAAGCGCAAGCTTTTTCCGGCGCTTTATAATCTGGCGAAAGACGGCTATCTGCCCGAAAGCTTTGCGATTGTCGGCGTCGGGCGGCAGGAAATGCTCTCGGATGAATTTCGCAAAAACATCATCAATGATTTAAAACAGTTTGTCGGCGGCGAAGTCGATAAAAAGCTTCTGAAATGGTTTGAGGAAAGAACTTATTACACCGGCGGCGATTTCGACGACGATAAAAAACTATTCAGGGACATCAAGGATTTACTGGCGGAAGTCTGCGAAGCGCACAAAATTCCCGAAAACTTTTTCTATTATCTCGCCACGCCGCCGTCGCTTTTCGCGGGCGTCACGCAAAAAATCCATAAAAACGGTTTAGCCGCCGAAAAAAACGGCAACTGGCGACGCTTTATCTTTGAAAAACCTTTCGGACACGACCTCGAATCCGCCAAAACTCTCAACACGGAGCTTTTAAAAATTCTCGACGAGCGCCAGATTTATCGCATCGACCATTATCTCGGCAAGGAAACCGTCCAGAATATTCTGGTTTTCCGCTTCGGCAACAGCATTTTCGAGCCTATCTGGAATCGAAACTACATCGACCACGTCCAGATTACGGTCGCCGAACAGCTCGGCGTCGAAGGGCGCGGAAATTATTACGAAACGGCTGGCGCGCTGCGCGATATGGTTCCGAATCACATTTTCCAGCTCATCACTCTGACCGCGATGGAGCCGCCCGTTTCGTTCGAAGCCGACGCCGTCCGCGACGAGCAGGCGAAAATCCTGCACGCGATTCAGCCTTTCACCGAAGAAGACGTCCTGCGCAAAGCCGTGCGCGGTCAATACGACGCCGGCGAAATAGACCAGAAAAAAGTTCCCGCCTATCGCGGCGAGCCGAACGTCGCGCCCGAATCCAACACCGAAACCTACGCCGCGCTCAAGCTCTCCATCGACAACTGGCGCTGGGCTGATGTCCCGTTCTACGTCCGAACGGGAAAACGCCTGCCCGCCAAACATTCCGACATCGTCATCCAATTCAAAAAAGCGCCGTTCATCCTTTTCCGCGACACGCCCATCGAGCGCCTGACCACCAACCGCATCGTCGTCCACCTCCAGCCCGACGAAGGCATAACCTTACATTTCGGCGCGAAAACCCCCGGACCAATCGTCAACATGGGCGCCGTCGATATGGATTTCAACTACCTCGAACACTTCGGCGAAACCGGCAGCACCGGCTACGAGAGATTATTATTCGACTGCATGATAGGCGACGCCACACTCTTCCAACGCGCCGACATGGTCGAAGCCAGCTGGGAAATCGTCACGCCGATTCTGGATGTCTGGCACGCGATTCCCGCGCGAACTTTCCCGAATTACAAAGCCGGAACGTGGGGACCGAAAGAAGCCGACGACCTACTCGCGCACGACGGCAGAAGCTGGCGGAATATCATCGTTTGAAAAGTTTGCTGTTCCGGGATTCTTAGTGAAACTTGTCCGAATTTTTCCAAAACGTTGGTGAAGCTCCCCACATCTGAGTTTTACGTCCATTTGCGGTTGGGCTATACGGATACGAAGCTTTGGTTCTAGATACATCCAATTTTGTTTGGCTATAAAAAGTAATTTTTCCTGCTCAGGAAGATTTACATATGCTGATGGCTCATCTAATTGAAACAGTTGTGAGAAGAGTGCCAGCGCCGAAATACGACGAAATTCTTCATAAGTCACCCCATCCTCCCCATTAACAGCTCTAAGAATTAATCCGGTTAATTCAGGAGACGGCGGTTGCTCTGATTCCTTTGTGCATGACTGAGTTTTGTCTAATAGAAGGTAATATCCAGCCACGCTAAACCTCATTTCTAACTCTTGTTTCACCTTTCTTCTTATCTCAGCCCGTTCTGTATTTGCTTTGTATGATGAATCCAGTTTTTGATACAGGAATGTTATTACGGCGAGACTCACGCTGCCCAGAAGCCAGAGTCCAAACGCACTGTTTAAGAACGTCCACCACCGGCTCTGCTTCGGCTCCGCGAACTGCCGCCTCAATTCAGCGCGAAACTCTTCTTCCGCACTTATACGAGCTTTTTCATCATCAGTTAATATCAACTGACACCTCGTTACAAATTAAATATAATTATGCAGAATCCTTCCGCAGAATAATATTATGCACAAAGTAATTTAGATAGATTATACAACAAAAAGTTAAGTTGCTTAATTGGTCGTATTTGAGACAGAAATAAGTATAACGCTAAGCTGATTCAGGCACTGTATTAATTTTAATCCGGCGGTGTTGGTGGTTCGGGTTCTTCTTCGGTTCTTTGCGGAGCAGACCTTCTGGCGCATCTTAACGCGATTACTTCAGCACCCCTTCCAGCCTTTTGACAAATTCCTCCAACGTAATCCCGACGGCTTGGCATATTTCACGAACTTCCAGCACATCCAGTTTCCTCTGACCGCTTTCATATCGCGAAACATCGACTTGGTGTTTTTCTATGCGTGCGGCTAAATCTATCTGCGTCAGACCAGCCTCGATTCTCAGCTCGCGCAACAGACCAACGAGACGACCACGCTAAGCAATGTAAACCGTTTTTTTCTTCAAAATATGCTAATT
Organism: Pyrinomonadaceae bacterium; assembly: GCA_036389695.1. Lineage (GTDB taxonomy): Bacteria > Acidobacteriota > Blastocatellia > Pyrinomonadales > Pyrinomonadaceae > JALZHR01. Next base: position 5,157 of record DASVWG010000023.1, on the reverse strand, counting down.
TTGTATATTCTTTTAATTCACATATTCTGTATATGATGAAATACCGGATTACAATTCCACTCGCCGACACAGAAGATTGGACTGACGTTCTTGAACCTGTCTTGTGTCAGGATGCAGTCGCCGCTGAACGTTTAGCTCAACTTCTATTCACGATTAAAAGCGCCATCGACAGCGGACAGCAAGGAGCCGAACAAGCAAGCAAAATGCTGCTCGAAGGCATCGAGACAATCTATCTCTATACCAATGCTCACAAAGCTGCGGTCAAATTGTATCTGCTTTCATTAGAGGGCAACTTGAAGCCGCAAGACGAGCCGCTTAATCTCATCAATGCTGCTCTTGAAAGAGGGAAGAGTCATACGCATTAAATGCCGAGCAAGTCGGATTTGCGGGACGCTGATAACCTACTAGCGCACGACGGTAGAAGTTGGCGGAATATAATAGATTGATTTGAAGTCTCACTAACGAATGAGCTAAAGGAATACAGGCTTTTGTCCGAGAGGCGGAGCCTTCACTTGGTCGTATAATTCACGTAAGAGGATATCCTTATTTTTCCCATCATAAGTATCTTCTGACCAATGAATCACAAATCTCGTTTTTAGATAGCGAGGCAAACCTTCCTCAATATTCTTGCTACGCACAATAACCAAATATTTTGTGCTATCGGGCGGCTGATTTGCAATGTCGCCTTGGACAATCATCGTCTCCCATCCGACTCCTCCGACCCGACCGTCAGCTTTCTCAGCATACTTTTCGTCCGAAATTAGAATGACTCGCTCAGCAAGCGCAAGCTCATTTGTCATGAACTGCGGCAAGTCCATACCATGCCGAAGATTCCAGATGTCAAGTCGCGCGTCGATGCCGCTTTCACGTAAAAATATGCCGAGTTTTTCTACCCACTGTTCATGCTCGGCGGACGTATGAGAGTAACTAATAAAGACCCGTAATGGACTTACTGGCTCAGGTGCTTGCTTCTGCTCAGGTATAGATGGTACGGAACTCATCGACAGATAAGAAAATACATTCTGGTGACGGACATGAATAACCAAGCGCGCATCTCGATGAGCAGTAGACTTGAAGCCTTTTGTTAGTGATTCGACAACTTCTTCACTCTTTAATCCGCCTGCACCGGCACCCAACAAAGGAGCGGAAACGAGTCGAATAGTGGGGTTTTGATTTGTAGCTTCTCCAAGCTGTTCACCAATTCGACGAACGGCGTCAATAGATGAATTGTTATACGCAACCGAAGCTGCGTAGGCAACAAACTGTGCAATATTCTCACCGCCTTGAAATGGCATTACGCTGACGTCACCGAGCTTCATTCCAGATTCCGGATAAGGAATGCGATGATGGATGAGACTTTTACGCACAAATTCAGTGATGGTTCCGCTAATCGAGCAGGGAAGAACTATCAAATCGCTTGGACCGTCAAACATATCTCCAAGCTTTAATTGGACTATAGCCATACGTATCTCCTTGTAACATATAAATTCGACTACCAAATTATCGTCACGTAATTCAGCCCGCATTATATATTCTTCTGCCGTAAAATTTAAAGAGCGCGGAAAGTCTATCTTTCGACAAACTCTCCGCGCCTGTTTTCAGCCTAACCGCGACGGCAGATGAGCGTTCGGCTTTGTCGGTTGGAAGCGGAATTGCGACGCGCGATGAAAGCGCATTTTAAGTTCAAGGGCGCTGCAAGACAATTTCGGACGCGTTTGAAATTTTCTGCCTGCGCCGCAAATTATTGGCTGGTGCATTTTATCTTGGTATCGGCGACCCAGACGGTCATTTTAGCTTCCTCCAGAATAGTCACTTGCGTCCAATTGAATTTCTTGGATTTACTTTTGACAGCAGGTGTATTCAGCCGCTGAATTTCCGTTCCATTAGGCTTTGAGCCTCTGGACGTGTTCGGGTCGTCGTCGCAGGAAAATTTATCGCAATTAATGCGAGTCATAACGAAGCTTTCGTTGGGGTCGTTATTATACAAAACGCACTTTTGCGACTGGGAACTGGCTGGATAGATGAGCCAGAGAATTAATGCTGCCGAAACAAGGGCAGAACTTAAGATTATAGTTAAGGGAATTAATTTATTATTCGATTTGCTCGGCGGCGCAGGCGGCGGATTTATAGCGACCGTTTCTGCTTCCGGCTCGTCGGACACGTCAAACAAAGGTTTTCCATCGTTCAGACAGTAGAAAAGCGTGTTGTCATCATAAGTGAGTTGGCAGTATGGACATTTTTTCATTGGCGACTAAATCCTCCGGGAATAAATATTATCGGAAACGGCAAAGCCTCAACTGACAGGTAAACCACCTGACTTATATGAAGGAACATTCCGCGTTACAGGTTTATATGCAGATAACTTATAAGGCAAATTGCCTGCTTATGCAACAAAAATTTAAATTGATTAAGCGAGTCGAGCGGCTTACCGGACAGCGTTGCAAATTTAGAGCAAACCTCTTTCCTTAACTCGCAGATAAGTTTCCAGCAGGCGAGGCGCGAGGGAATTTGTTGTCACGTCCAATGCAAGACCGCCGAGAGATTCGACCATTCTCAAAGCGGCTTCGCGCTGGTGGATGATTTCTTCGGCGGCGGATTGGACGAAGACTTCTTTTAATTCTTTGGGAATCTGGCTGACCGTGGCGTTTAAATCGCGGTCGCCGATGGTGACGACTAGGGGCAGATGGCGCGGGCGCAGGAGCTTGAGGGAATTTAAAAGCTCTTTGGAAGAATCTTTATCGACGAGGTCGGTCAGGATGATGACGAAAGTGCGTTTTTTCAGGTTGGCGGCGATGAATTGGAAGGCGCGGGCGTAGGACGGCTCGATTAATTCGGGTTCGAGGTCGTGCAGGGCTTCGAGCACGGCGTCGAGATGGTCGACGCCTTTTTTCGGCGGCAGATATTTTTTGATGCGGCGTCCGAAAACCATCAAGCCGCAGTTGTCGCCGCCGCGCGCCGCCGCCGACATTAAGGCTAAGCTGGCGTGAATCGCCGTGTCGAATTTCGTTTCGTCGCCGATGCGTCCGGTCATCAGGCGTCCGGCGTCGAGCGCGATGAGAATCGTCTGGTCGCGCTCGATTTGATACTGGCGCGTGGTGAGCTTGGCGCGCCGCGCGGTCGCCGTCCACGAAACGTGCCGCAATTCGTCGCCGCGCACGTAGTCGCGCATCGATTCGAACTCGCGCCCTTCGCCGCGCCGCACGGCTTTGCGCTGAATCGCCAGAAAGCTTCTCGCGCCGAGCGCTTTCAATTCCATCTCGCGCGCGCGCCGCATATTCGGATAAACCTTGACGGCTTCCGGCTGGTTCAGATTCTTCTGACACCAGATGAGAGCGAGCTTTGATAAAAAACGCACCGCCGTTTGACCGAATTCGTAACGCCCGCGGCGCGGCGGAACGAGCGCGTAATTAATCCGCACGAAAGTCTGCCCTTCGATTTTGAGCTGTGCCTCGCGCGCGCCGACGAGCCGCATTTCGGGCGGAAACTCATCTTTGATTTGAATGGTAAACGTGTGCGGCGAGAGATTTTCGATGATAAGGCGCACTTCCGTTTCGTCGCCGATGGCAAAGCGCCTGGAAAATTCGCGCCTGATTGTGAAATCTTCGCTCAATTTCCGGCTGATGAAATAATCGATTATCGCCGCCAGAACGAGCAGCGCGTCCGCCGCGAAAACCATTGTGCGCAGCGCGGGCAGATTCCACGAAAGCGACAGCGGAATCAAGCCAATCGCCAGCAGAATATAAAATCGACGCGAAAAGACGAATTGCATTGCCGTTGATTATACAGAAAAGCGGCGCGGGTGAAAAATTTTGTAGGAAACGGAAGCGCCGATTTTTTGAAGTTTTAGCTCAAACAAAATTTTTAGAAAAAGCCGTTTTAAATTAAAATTCAACTGATGCGAAAAATCTATTATCTGTTAATTGCTTTCGTCCTGCTTTTGGGCATCCTGTATGGATTGTGGGAAGTGAGCAAGTCGCGCACGTTCCAGTTTTTCGGCGAAATCGTGCCGCGCGTCGAAACCGACCAGAAACTGGTCGCGCTGACTTTCGACGACGGACCGACGCCGGAACACACCGGCGAAATACTGCGCATTTTGCAGGAAGAAAACGTCAAAGCGACTTTCTTTTTAACCGGCGGCGAGCTGAAAAGCCATCCGGAAGAAGGAAAAAAGATTGTCGCCGCCGGTCACGAAATCGGCAATCATACGTATTCGCACGCGCGGATGTTGCTCGTCTCGTCGTCGTTCGTCAAAGAAGAAATCGAGCGCACCGACGAGATGATTCGCGCCGCGGGCTACGAGAAACCGGCGCATTTTCGCCCGCCTTACGGCAAAAAGCTTCTGACGCTGCCCTTTTATCTTTCGCAGACGAACAGAAAAAGCATCACCTGGGACGTCGAGCCGGAATCTTTTCCCGAAATCGCCGCCAGTACCGACGAAATTGTGAAGCATATTCTTGCCAACACGCGCGCGGGCTCAATCATCTTACTGCACGTTATGTATGACCGCGAGCGAAAGTCTCTGAAAGCCGTCAAGCCCGTGATTGAAGGCTTGCGCGCGAAAGGTTTTCAGCTTGTGACGGTCTCGGAATTAATGAAATAGTGGTAAGAAAGTGGTAAACGGTAAGTGGTAAGTGGTAAGTTCGTTGTTTTGAGTTTCGACTTTTAAATAAAAAATCGACTCTCTGCAATTGCAACTTACCACTTACCACTTTCTTACCTCTTTCAAAAACTTTTCAATTTAAAATTTCGTTACTTGTTTTAAGAGAAAATTTTTATGTCTTTAGGAAAATTTATCGACGAACAAATCAGAAACTCTATCGAAGCGGGCGATTTCGACAACCTCGAAGGCGCGGGACGCCCCGTTGATTTGGATTCTTACTTTGCCACGCCCGAAGATTTGCGGATGGGTTATTCGGTTTTAAAAAGCAGTAAATTCGTGCCCGAAGAAGTCGAGCGCCTGAAGGAAATCGGCGAGCTGAAAGAGAAAATCAAAAATTCGATTGATGCGCAGGAAAAAACAAAGCTCGCCAGGCTCTTGCAGGAAAGACAGCTCGCTTTTTCGCTTTTGATGGAAAGAAACAAGCGCCGGAGATAACCCGAAATATGCGCGCTCCGGCAAAAAGTCTCTGGCGGCATCAGGATTTTCTGAAATTGTGG
>DASVWG010000022.1:0-4217 GCA_036389695.1 Pyrinomonadaceae bacterium | reverse complement strand
CGACGGTTTTGCCGACTGGCGATTGAATCATGCCGGAGCCGGTTCGCGTTCCCAGGTTGACGCTGGCAGCCAGACGGCGGTCGGCGGCGTTATGCTGGAGCGTGATAACCCTGCCGATTTTCGTCACCGAGCCGGTGCCCGTAAAAGTCTTTCCGCCCGTGCAAAACGTATAATCGCCGTTACCGGAGTTAAACCTGAGCGACGCGCCGCTGCCGTCATCGGTAATACAGGTATCAAAGCTCTGCGCCCCAACACCGCGCACCAAAGCGCCGACGCCGATTATCGCCATTGAAACCAGAATCAAACTTAATATTGCATATAAGAATTTCCGCTTCATATTATACTCCTTCGTGTGCCCCGTAAATTAGCACACAATCCCGCCCAAATGCAAGATTTTTCCGCACATTTCGATTAGATGCGCGTTCGGCGCAAACGTGATTTAGATATTTTATTAAAGGCTGGAAAGTCGTCCTTCGTCCTTTGTCCTTCGCCGGTTGAGCGAAAATTACATTCTCAAATTTATTTCAGCCAGCGAAGGACAAAGGACAAAGGACGAAGGACTAAATATCAGGATTATCATCGACAATGTCCTGCGCTTTCGGCGCTTTTTCGGCTTCCTGTTTTTCTTCGCGGATGTTTGGGAGTTCGTCGACCGAGATTAGTTTTTCGGCGGCGGCGTGGGCGGCGGCGACTTCGGTATCGGGGGCGAGGATGAATTGACAGCCGGTTTCGGCGACTTCGGCGATGAGTTTATTAATCGCCGTGACGCGCTCGTCGCTGGTGTCGATGCTGCGAATGTATATGACGCGTATTCGATTGGGAAATTTTCTGACGATTTCGCGGTAAATTTCCGGGTCTTTCTCGCCGCTGTCGCCGATGAGGACGAACGGCAGATGCGGGTATGTTTGCAGAATCGATTCGATGCTGCTCGTCTTGTGCGTCGAGTGGTCGCCGGAATTGAAAATCGTGTGGTTGCCGAAATCTTTCAGAAACAAAGTGCCGAGCGGGATGTTGTGAATCCGTAAAAACGCGGTCAGAAACGGGTATAAATTCCACGGGCTGCTGGAAACGTAAAAAATCGGGTTGTTTTCCGCGCCGCCCGCGCCTTTTTGCAGCGCGCGGTAAAAAGCCGCGACGCCTTTAAAAGGCAGCCGCGTGTATTCGTTCAGCAGCGCGATGGTGAGAAACATTTTCAAACGGTTGGTGACGTTCGTCGTGATGACCGTGTCGTCGAGGTCGCTGATGATGCCGAAAGTCGCGCTCGCGGGCGGAACCAGAACCTGCCCGACGGCGCGCACCGGCTCATTGTTTTTGCTGACAGGCTCGAGCAATTCCAGCCGGACTTCCTGAAACGGCGATTCGCTCTGCAAAGGCTCGCCTAAGTTTAATTCCAGATTAAAATAACCTTCGTCGTCCGTTAAGACTTCGCCTTCCGCGTTTTGAAAAACGATGCGGACGAGCGCGCCGGGCACTTCGTCGGTCGCGAAACGCTTGTATAAATTACGCAGATTACGCCTTTTGCCGTCCGTCTCGCCGGAAATTATCTCGCCTTTGTCTTCCAAAACGCGCCCGCTCAGCAGAAATTTACGCGCATTGCCGTAACCGAGAAACGGAACGATGATTAAAGGCTCGTCAAAACCTTTGATTTTTCCCAACCGCGACTTGACCTTATCGGAAAAAGCTTCAAGGTCGTCGATTAAATTCTCGATTTTCGATTTCCAGTTAATCATTATTTAATTATAACTGAGAAGTGAGAAATGAGAACTGATAGGTGAGAAGCGGGAATGCTATCAACTCTCAGTTATCAACTCTCAGTTATCAGTTATCAGTTATCAGTTTTTAAAATTTTCTTGTATTTTTCCGCGCGTTTCGTGACACTGTATAAATACGGGTTTACTAAAATCAATCAACGTCCGAGCCCACTGAGCGAACATACAAGGGAGGGTTTATGAAAAAGGCTGCGCGTGGATTTTTTTGTGTATCGGTTATCTTTGTTTTCGTTTTTTTGTCCGGCGGTTTCGACGTTTCGGCAGCGCCGGGCGACCTTGACCAATCGTTTGGCGTCGAAGGCAGGCAGATGGTTCTGATTCGGAATTCTCAGCCCGGCGGTCTGATTTGGAATACGGCGCAGGACATCGCCATCCAGCCGGACGGAAAAATTCTGGTCGCCGGCGGCGCGAACGATACGAACAACGGTTTCAGCTATATCGTCGTTCGTTTTAACCCGGACGGAAGTCTGGATTCGGACTTTGCCGCGGGCGGCATTTTTCGTTACGACTTCGGCTCAGGCTCGGATGAAGCGATGGGAATCGCGCTGCAACCGGACGGCAAAATCGTCGTTGCCGGAAAAGCCAATGTCAATCCTTTCGCCGCCGACACGGCTTTCGGCATAATTCGCTTAAATCCGAACGGCACTTTCGATTCCGCTTTCGGAACGAACGGCGTCGTCATCACAAATTTTTTCTCAAGTCTCGACGAAGCGACCGAAGTCGCGCTGCAGCCCGACGGAAAAATCATCGCTACCGGATTTGTCACGCAAGGCGGCGTCAACAACGGCGCGACGTATGATTTTGCCGCCGTCCGCTATAATCCGAACGGAAGTCTGGACGCGACGTTCGGCGGCGGCGACGGAATCGCTTTTGTGGACTTTAACGGTCAAGGCGACCGCGCGCAAAGCTCCGTGCTCCAGCCCGACGGAAAAATCGTGCTGGCGGGCGTGACGACCGGCGAAATCGCCTCGGAGCTCGATTTCGCACTCGCGCGACTGAACGCGGACGGCTCGCTCGATACAGGCTTTGACGGCGACGGCAGAACAATCACCACTTTCAGCCCCAATAATCTCAACGAATTGGCGCGCGCCATCGCGCTCGCTCCTGACGGCAAGCTGGTTGTCACGGGCGATTATCAAGTTCCTACGAGCGGCGACGTGCAGGGACATTCCGATATCGCGGTCGCCCGCTATAACCCGAACGGAAGTCTGGATGCGAGCTTTGACGGCGACGGCAGATTCGTTTACGACTCGAATCAGGGCGACCGCAGCGAAACCTCCGACGATGTCGTCGTCCAGCCGGACGGAAAAATTCTGCTGGTCAGTCGCAGTCATCTGATTCAGGAAACCAATCCGTCCGTGGCGCACCGCGATATGCAGATTATCCGCCTGAATGTAAACGGCAGCTTTGACAACAGCTTCGGCAGCGGCGGCAGAAAGCTGACCGATTTCGGTATTTTCAACCCGCCGACCGCGCCGACTTTCGGCTCAGGCAGAACGAGCGAGCTCGGCATTTCGGGCAGCATCGCATTACAGCCGGACGGAAAAATCGTGGCGGCGGGCGATTCCTGGCTTGCCGGAAATGACCGGCGGCTGGCAATTGCGCGTTTTGAAAACGGCTTGATTTTCCTCGGCAATCATCGCTCGGCATTCGACTTTGACGGCGACGGCAAAACCGATATTGCCGTGTTCCGCCCGTCCGACGGCAACTGGTATATTTTGCAGAGCGCCGACGATAGTTTTCGCGCGATTCATTTCGGGCAGAACGGCGATACGCTCGTTCCGGCGGATTATGACGGCGACCGAAAGACGGACGTTGCCGTCGTGCGCGACGATATCTGGTATATTCTGCAAAGTTCAGATAATGGTTTTCGCGCCGAGCATTGGGGAACACAGGGTACGGAATTTGTTGTTCCGGCGGATTATGACGGCGACGGAAAAGCCGATTTGGCATTTTTCCGATTCAGCGGCAACACCATTAACGATGTAAATTATTTTCAAATCCGGCAAAGCTCCAACAGCTTTACCCGCACGGTTCAATGGGGCAATCAGTCTCTTCCCAATCCGCGCCCCGCCGATTATGACGGCGACGGCAAGGCAGACCTCGCCAGCTACAACTGTTTCCCGATTGCCGGACAGACAACTCCGCCGCGATGCGAATGGGCGATTCTGCAAAGCTCGTCTAACACCAGCCGCTTCGAGCATTTCGGCAACGGGCACGACACGCCGCTTCCGCCTGCCGATTACGACGGCGACGGCAAAGCCGATGTCGCGGTCTTCCGACCGTCCGAGCGCGTCTGGTATCTGCTCCAAAGCACCGACGGATTTGCCGCTTTGCAATATGGCTTGGAAACCGACGTGCTGCGACCGAGCGATTACGACGGCGACGGCAAAGCCGACTTTGTCGTCTGGCGACCGACCGACGGCTATTGGTATCTGCTGCGGACGA
>DASVWG010000021.1:0-19955 GCA_036389695.1 Pyrinomonadaceae bacterium | reverse complement strand
AAGCAATCGTCTCGAACAATCAGGAATCGAAAGGTTTGGGCATTACGTTTGAAGATGTTGTCAACGGATTGACCAAAATAGTTCCGGTGGAAAACGTCTCTTCGACGACCACGACCAATAAATGGACGGGAGCTTCCGCCGACAAGAGCGTGACGATGGAGATTTTCGGACGCAGGGAAGATATTGCCGAAGCCGCCGTCGGATTAAGCATCAAGCTCGGCAAAAACGCGACGCTCACCGAGCGCGACCGAAACGTGCTCGTTACTTTTTTAAATAATCTCGTCCCGAATTGGTCGCAGAAGGAAAACTGGTGCGACGCGGCGCTGAAAAATTTGATAAAAGACCGGAAGGTTCTCCAAAGCTCCGCCATCGGAAACCGCTTCGTCGAAATGACTATCAATGAAGACAACATTTTATCCGTGCGCGTCAAGCCGAATAACAAATCGAGGGTTTTGCAGTATTAATTAATTTGATTATTTATTACAGGGAAATTCAAACAGGATGAACAGGATGAACAGGATAAAAAATTCTTATTCTCAGGTCTGAAATAAAACTCAAATGCTGATTTGAAAAACAATTTATCCTGTCTATCCTGCCCATCCTGTTTGAATCTGCCTAACGCACTTGCAGTCTCGTTTTTTATCGCGCCGCGTAGACGTTCATGTTTGTATTACGCGCCGCGTCGGTCGTTTGCGACGGGTCGCGCATTCCGCCGGTGTGACACCATCCGGTTTTGTGTCCGAGATTGTTCGCGCTGGTCAACTGCGCGTAAGCTCTCTCGACCACGCCGTCGTCCGGGTCGCTCAAAAACGGGTCGGTCGCCAGATTACAGTAATCATAGCGAAACCAGACGTCGGTAAACGAGGTCGTGTGATAATAAACTTTCGCCCGCGCCCACGAAGGAATTCCCGCCAGCCACGCCGCCGCGCCGCTATACGTCATATCATTGTTCGCGCCGCAGCCCGCGCCGAAAATTTGTCCCAGCAGCGCGAGATTTCCCGCTAAAGCCGTGCCCTGATACGGCGTTCCGACCGATTGAATCAGGCGCGTGCCGCCGGTCGCGTAATCCAAGCCGCTCCAGTAATATGTGTAAAGATGCAGGGAAGCCGCGCCGCCCTGACTGTGCGCGACGATGCCGAAAGACGGAAGCGACGCGCCGAAATTCCTGATTAAATTCGCAAACTGGTCGTGCGTGCGATTCTGATTTAAATCGAGAAATTTCACGTAATCGGTAAATTGTCCGGCGAAAGCCGCCGCGCCCCACGCGTCGCCCGAACAATAACCGTGAACGAGCATCAATTTTCCGCCAACCACGCTGTTAATCTGTATTTCCGGTCGCACGCCCTGACGCATCTCGTCCGTAACTTCGCCGTCGCGATTCTGCGCCGAATCGGGAACGTAAACCGACGGCAGAGAGATTTTTTCGGCTTGCGCCAGCACGATTGAATTATCGGCGTCCTGCAGGCGAACGTTTCGCAATTCGTAATTTCCCCTTGCCTCGACGCGCGAAAGCCAGCGCGAATCGAGCGTCATTGAAATCGAAGCGACGCGTTTGCCGAAGCTTTTTCCTTCGGTCATTCCGCCAATCCACGCGACTGGCTGTTCATTCGACCAGACTTCGGCGTGCGCGATAACTTTCTGCCCGCTTTTCAGATTATTCACCGGCAAATCAATCTGCCAGCGCAAATCGTCAATCAAGCGAGCTTTCGCCGCATCGTTTATTTTTAAATTTGCCGCCGCGACCGCGAAACTGTGTTCGGCGGTTCGCAAAAATTCGCGCCCGCCCGGCGTCGTGCCTTGCGTCGTAATCTGCGCGAAATATTTTCCGGCTGCCGGCGGCACGAAACCGGCGCGCCAATTACCGTCGCCGCCGTCGCTCATTTCGAGATTTACAATCTCGCCTTCCGGCGTTTGAATCGAAACGGTCGAGCGGCGAACGCTGCCGATTAAGGAGTTCGGCGCGCCCGTTTCGTCGTTTGTTCTTTTATCAAACAGCGACGCGACAATTCCGATTTCGCGCCCGGCGAGAGTTTCAAAAGTGTCGATATACGAATATAGTCGATAAAACGATTCGCTCGATGTGACCAGATAACCGACAGGTTTTTCGCTATCGGCGGGCGAATCCGGCAAGTCAAGTTTGACTCTTAAAACGCTTGCGTTCAGCGGACCTAAACGAAAAACTTCCGCCGGAAACTGATTTCCGTCAATGCCGAAATCGGTCTGCGTCCGTTCGACGTTTCGCCTAAAGCCGCCGCCGCGCAGATTGACGAAATCCGTATCCGGCAGAGCCGCTTCGATTTTCCAGTCTGCCGTGTTCGGCGCGAGCAGCATCAATCTGAATTCCGACGGATTATCAGCCGGAATCTCGATTTCGCGCAAATCGTCACCGGCGTAAATCGGAATCATCGCCGCTTTCGAGCGAATTCCGGTATCCTGCGGATTCGGCAGGCGCATCGCGGAAATTTCCTCCGCCGCGCCGCCGAGCTGTTTATATTGATTTAAATTTGCCGTCAGATTTTGCGCCGCCGCCGTTGTAGCGATGGGCAAAATTAAAAGACACAACAGAAAGTAGAAGCGAAGCTGTTTTGAAATCTGCATACAAATCTCCCCGAAAATTTAATTTAAATAGAAAGACGACGCGTTTGATAGTTGGGAAAATTTTGAAAAGCCTGATGATTATAAACGTCGAAAATGCAAAACGTAAAATGCAAAATGCAAAATTGAAGGAACAAATTTAATTCTGAATCTTAAAACCTAATATTTTGCACTTTGCACTTTGCACTTTGCATTTGTTAAATGATTCTGTTTTTGAACTCGGACAAAAGCTTTTTCGCTTCTTCGGGCGAAAAGTTTTCGACGTCCGTTTCGCGCAGCTCGTCGATGACGTTTTCGTTGGAAATCGCAAACAGCGAAACCTGCGAGGCGAGCTTCGATTTGCCCGCGCGGTTGACGGCTTTTTCCAGCGCGTCGGTCGTCGCCGTTTTCTTTTGCTCGGCGAAAACGGCAAGTTCGTACTTCTCCAGCTTCTCCAAAACTTCGCGCGCCCGCGCAATCGCTTTCGCCGGCAGCCCGGCAAGCTGCGCGACGGCGATGCCGTAGGATTTCGAAGCTTTGCCCGCTTCTAATTTATGCAGAAAAACGACTTCGCCGTCTTTTTCCGTCGCGGTAATCTGATAATTTTTCGCGCCCGCAAGCTTTTCGGCAAGTTCCGTCAACTCGTGATAATGCGTCGCGAAAAGAGTTTTTGCTGAATGTTCGGGCGAATCATGCAGATATTCGGCGACCGCCCACGCGATTGAAAGCCCGTCGAAAGTCGAAGTCCCACGCCCGATTTCGTCAAGCAAAACCAGCGAGCGCGGCGTCGCGTTGTGCAGAATCGCGGCGGTTTCCGTCATCTCGACCATAAACGTCGAGCGACCGGAAGCCAAATCGTCTGATGCCCCGACGCGCGTCCAGATGCGGTCGAGAATCGGAAGCTTGACCGCACTTGCCGGAACGAACGAGCCGATTTGCGCGAGAATCTGAATCAAAGCGACCTGCCGCAGATTTGTCGATTTTCCGCCCATATTCGGTCCCGTGATAATCAAAAGGCGGTCGGTCGAGTTGTTCATATACAAATCGTTCGGGATAAAATTTTCGCGCGAGAAGGCTTCGACAATCGGGTGACGACCGTTTTTGATTTCGATTTCGTCGCCGTCGTGCAAGACAGGTGCGACGTAATCGCGGCGCGCGGCGGTTTCGGCTAAAGATTGCAGAGCGTCGAGCGTCGCTAAGGCGCGGGCGGTCGATTGCAGATTGCGCGTTTCTTTTTGCACTTCGGCGCGGATTTGATAGAAAATTTCGGCTTCGATTTCCTTGATTTTTTCATCCGCGCCCAGAACTTTTTCTTCCCATTCTTTAAGCTGCGGCGTCGTAAAGCGCTCGGCGTTAGTCAAAGTCTGGCGGCGCTCGTAATCATCGGGAACTTTCGGGGCGTTGCCTTTCGAAACTTCGATAAAATAGCCGAAAACGTTGTTGAATCTGATTTTGAGATTGTAAATTCCGGTGCGGCTGCGCTCGCGTTCCTCAAAGCCGGCGATAATCTGTTTCGCCGATTGGCTGATTTCGCGCAGCTCGTCGAGCTCGGCGTTAAAGCCGTGACGAATTACGCCGCCGTCGCCGAGGTTTGCCGGCGGCTCGTCGGCAATCGAGCGCGAAATTAAATCCTGAATTTCCGGCAGCTCGAAAATATTCTCGGACAAAACCTGCAAGAGAAGGCTTTGCGCGTCTGATAACGACTGGTTGATGTTCGGCGTCTGCGAAAGCGAACGGTTTAAGGCAAGCAGGTCGCGCGGCGTCGCCGTTCCGAGATTTAAGCGTCCGACCAATCTTTCCAAATCGGAGACTTCTTTTAAAAGGAAACGAATTTTGTCGCGCAGGATGGAATCGGTTAATTCGGAAACCGCCGCGAGGCGCGTTTGTATTTCGGAGCGTTTTATCGAAGGTCGCAGAAGCCAGGTGCGCAGAAGTCGCGCGCCCATGCCGGTGACGGTCGCGTCGATGACGCTGAAAAGACATCGTTTGTTGTTTTCGCCGCGCGCTTCGACGATTTCAAGATTTTTCAGCGTCACGGCGTCCAAAACCATAAAATCGTTCGCTTCAAAATAATTTATTTCGGCGATGTGTGCGGCGGCGGCGCGCTGCGTGTCTCTGGCGTAGCGCAGGCAAGCGCCCGCGCTGCGAATCGCCTCTGTTTTTCCCGTCAACCCGAAGCCGGTCAATTCGCGCACGCCGAATTGATTTTTTAAGAGATTTTCGCAGTCTTCGGTTTGAAAAAGCCAATCGTCCAAGCCGGTCAGAGCGGCGGAAAATTTATTTGAATTTGCGGGCGGCGGAGTGATGAAAACGACGTTCGATTTTTCCGGCGTTCTCGTTTCTACTGAATTTCCGAAACAGCTTTCGACGAGTTTTCGCAAAGATTCAGGGAAAAGAATCTCGCGCGGCGCGAAAGATTCGACGTCCGAGCAGATTTTTGTCCACGCGTCAGCGCCGGAAATCTGCGTGGTGAAAAACTCTCCGGTCGAAAGCTCCAGAAAAGCTGCGCCGAAGGTTTCGCCCGCGCCGCAAAGCGAAGCGAGATAAACGTTTTCGCGCGATTCGACGAGCTGCGGGTCAATCGCCGTGCCGGGCGTGATGATGCGGACGACTTCGCGGCGGACGAGTTTTTTGCCTTGTCCGGCGTCTTCGGTCTGCTCGCAAATCGCGACGCGATAGCCTTTTTTGACGAGCCGCGAGATGTAATTTGCCGCCGCGTGATGCGGCACGCCGCACATCGGAATCGGTCGCGGCGAATCTTTGTGACGCGCCGTTAAAGTGATTTCCAACTCTCGCGCGCCCGTGACGGCGTCGTCGTTGAAAAGCTCGTAGAAATCGCCGAGACGGAAAAAGAGAATCGTGCCGGGATATTGTTTTTTTATTTCCAGATACTGCCGCAGCATCGGCGTGGCATTATTTGAGTTCATAAAATCTGAAGACTTTGCGACTTTAATCGTTTCGGATAGTTTATTCCGAAAAATAAACAAACGACAAACGGCTAATGACAAAGAACCGACGGATTTGCTAAACTACCCTTTTTTAAGTTATTTTGTTACATACGTCTGCCGAAAATTCGGAGAAACTTTTCGGTCTGAAAGAGAATCAAAAAGACTTGAATTTCCTGCCCGAAGTAAATAAATGGAGTTAAAGACAATGAGAGCAATTAAATTGTTCGCGGTATTTTGTTTGACCATCACGCTTGGCGCGGCGTACGTTTTCGGACAAGAGCCGAAAACGACGGACGCAAATCCGCAGACGGCGAAAACCGAAGCCGCCGGAAAAAATCAAAACGGCGTGCAGCCCGATACGAAAAGAAACGACGAGCGTTACCGTATCGGCTTTCAGGACACGATTGAAGTAGCGGTTTCCAAACATCCGGATTTCGGCGGAACTTTTAACGTTTCGCCGCAAGGCACCATTCGTCTGCCGCGTCTGCCGGAACCGATTGTCGTCGTCTGCAAAACCGAGCAGGAACTGGCGAGCGAGATTGAGGAAAAGCATAAAACGATTTTGAAAAACCCGTTTGTGACCGTCCGCGCCGTCGAGCAGCGCTCGCAATCGTTCGCCGTCATCGGCGCGGTCGAAAAACCCGGCAGCTTTTTTCTGAATCGCCGCATACGCCTTTTGGAGCTGCTCTCGTTTGCCGGCGGTCCGGATTCGGAAAAAGCCGGTACGAAATTAATCGTCGCGCGCACGGGCAGCTCTTCGGTCTGCAAACAAAAGGGCGAAGAAAACGTCGGCGATACGAATAACGCAAATTTGATTCTTTATCAATACAAAATCAGAGACGTGCTGGAAGGCAAGGAAAATCTCTGGATGCAGCCGGGCGATATTGTTTCGGTGCTCGATTTCGACCTCGTATACGTTTACGGAAACGTGAATAAACAAGGCTCGGTCAAGCTCAAACAGCCGTTAACCTTGCGGCAGGCGATTGTCGAAGCCGAAGGCTTTAAGCCCGCTTCCAAAAAAGATAAAATCAGAATCATCAGGCAAAAAGCCGATAACAGCGATTGGGAAGAATTTACCTTTGATTTGAAAGAGATAGAATCCGGCAAAGTCAAAGACCCGTTTCTGATGCCGAACGACATCGTCGCCGTTTCCGAAGACAGAACAATAAGCTTTTTAAATGAACTGAAAAAATCTATGACCGGCGGAATTCCCAGTCTTTTTTATCGCGTTCCGTAAAATTTTCGAGATAAGTGTATGAAAGATAGTCGTGAAATAATAACTACCAAAACAACGGAAACGACCCACGAGCTGGAACGCCCGTTCGAGCCGCCGTATGCCGCGAGCGGCAACGGAAATTATCCGATGTATCGCGGCGCGACCGCGCAGGAAGGCTTTCAGCTGCTCGATTACTGGCGGGCAATCCGCAAGCGTCTGTGGCTGGTTCTGGGAATCGCCGTGCTGATGACGACTCTGACGGCGATTTACGTGGCGCGCAAGCCTAATATTTATGAAGCCACCGCGCGCGTGCAGGTCGATAACGAGCAGGCAAATCCGGCACTGGTCGGAACCAGCGACCGCCCGATGTTACCTCAATCCGACCCGGCTTATTTCAACACGCAGCTCCAGCTTTTGACGAGCGACAGCATCCTGCGCCGCGTCGTCAAGGAGCTTAATCTCGACAGCAACAAAGATTTTCAGGTGGCGAAATCGGAAGACAATGTTTCGACGTGGCAGTCGATGCTCCGCGCCGTCGGCTTAGCCAGCAAACCGGAGAAAAAAGAAGATAAAGGCGTCGGCGAAGTGACGCTCGGCAGCAGCCTGGCGTCGAGCGAAGATATTAACGAAGCGCTGCGGCTCGCGCCTTACGTCGACATTATTAAAAAGAAGCTGCGCATCGAGCCGGTCAGGGAAGGACGCGCGACTTTTAAAGATACGCGTCATATTCAGATTTATTTTCAACACACCAGCCCGGAGCTTGCCGCGCTGGTCGTCAACGGCATCAGCGAAATTTTTACCAAGACCAATCAGGAAAAACGCACCGGCAGAAATAAAGAAACAAACGATTTTCTGACCGAACGCGTCGCCACTTTGCAGTCGGAAATCAAACGCGACGAATTAAAATTGGCTGAGCTCAAACGCGAAGCCGGTATTTTGAAAAAAGACGAAGGTCAGACCATCGTCATCGACCGTCTCGCCGGATTGAATAAACAACTGCTCGACGCCGAAAACAAGCGTAAAAACGCCGAGGCGGAATATAACGCCGTCAAAAGCTCGCCCGAAAAAATCCGTGCTCTAGCCGAAGACAAAATGGTGCGTTATTTTACCGAGCGCGAAAACGACATTCGCAGCCTGAATAACGAAGTCACCAAAAAAATCGCCGACCTCGAAGCCGAAAAAGAGCGCCTGCTGGTCGAGTATCAGGAAAACGCGCCGGAAATCCAGGAATATAATAAAAAGATAAACTCCCTGCGCGACTCGATTCAAAAAAGGCAGGAGCAGAATAAAAAAGATTTAGACGAATACCGGACGCGCGCGGCGAAAGATATCGTCACCAATCTGCAAACGCGCTACGAACAGGCAAAAGCGGAAGAAGACAAGATTCGCGGCGCTTTTAACGAGCAATACGGCGCGGCGCAGGGCGAAAATCAAGCCGCCATCAATATTCGCCTGCTGGAACAGAATGTCGAAACAAATCGCAGCTTTCTGAAAAATCTGACCGAACAGCAAAGCTCGAACGACATTATATCCAGAGGAACCGACAATAATATCAGCGTCGTCGATTGGGCGCTGCCGCCGGAAACGCCCGTGTCGCCGCGTCGCTTGACGACCGTGCTGGCGGCGCTGTTTCTCTCGACGCTTTTCGGCGCAGGACTCGCGCTGTTCTTCGAATATCTCGACGACACCATCAAAACGACTGAAGAAGTCGAAAACTTTTTGCAGCTTCCGGCTCTGGCGGCAATCCCGACCATCGATTCGATGCCGAAACGACGGCTTTTACTGGTCGGCGCCGGAAACGAGGAAATGGACGCGGCGGCAAAATCCGAGCTTCTGATTCATACCGATTCGCGCTCGTCGCTGGCTGAGGCTTATCGACAACTCAGAACTTCGATTTTGCTCTCGACCGCCGGGCACGCGCCGAAATCGCTTTTGATTACGTCCAGCCTGCCTTCGGAAGGCAAAACGACGACCGCCGTCAATACCGCCATCAGTTTGGCGCAAACCGGCGCGAGCGTTTTGATAATCGATTCCGATATGCGCCGCCCGCGTCTGCACAGCGTTTTCAATATCAGCAACGCCGAAGGCTTGAGCACGATTTTGTCGAGCGAAATGGCTGAAAAAGAAGTTCTGGACATCGTGCAGTATGAGGAAACCGCCAAGCTGCACCTGCTTCCGTCGGGACCGGTTCCGCCGAATCCGGCGGAGCTTATCGGCTCGGAACAGATGGCGAATTTACTGAAAGTAATGCAGAAGCGTTTTACGCACGTGGTCGTCGATTCGCCGCCGATTGCGTCGTTTACCGACGGCGTTTTGATTGCTTCGATGGTTGACGGCGTGATTCTGGTCGTGCATTCGGGCAAAAGCTCGCGGCAGGTCGTGCGCCGCTCGAAACAATTGCTCAACGACATCGGCGCGAAAATTTTCGGCGTCGTTTTAAACAACGTCAATCTGCGCTCGCAGGATAATTATTATTATTATCAGAGCTATTATCACCGCTCGAATTATCGCCACGATGACGAGCAGCAATAGAAGGCGAAAGTAAAAAGGTAAAAGGCAAAAAATAAAAAGAAAAATAATCCGAGTTTTTTTCGCAATTCTAAAACTGCGCGTCAGGGCTTCGAGAAATTTTTCACTAACGTATGGAGAAACAAACAAAAGTTTTGGTGACGGGCGCGGGCGGTTTTATCGGCAGTCATCTGGTGACATATCTAAAGGAAAAGGGTTTCTGGGTGCGCGGCGTCGATATAAAACATCCGGAATTTGCGGAAACGACCGCCGACGAGTTTGAAATCCTCGATTTGCGGCGCTGGGACAATTGCCTACAGGCGACGCGCGGGGTCGATGAAGTTTACGCGCTGGCGGCAGATATGGGCGGAATGGGTTTTATCTCGAACCACCACGCGCAGATTTTGTATAACAATTCCTTAATCAATCTGCACACGCTCGAAGCGGCGAAAACAAACGGCGTCAAGCGTTATCTTTATACTTCGTCGGCGTGCATCTATCCCGAATATTTGCAGGAAGAGGCGGACGTTAAGCCTCTCAAGGAAGAAGACGCTTATCCGGCGCAGCCGCAGGACGCATACGGCTGGGAAAAGCTCGTTTCGGAAATTCTCTGTATGCATTACCGCAACGATTACGGCATCGAAACGCGCACCGTCCGTTTCCACAATATTTTCGGCGAAAAGGGAACTTGGGAAGGCGGACGCGAAAAAGCTCCGGCGGCGATGTGCCGCAAGATTGCTTTGGCGAAACTGACGGGCAATCACGAAATCGAAATCTGGGGCGACGGCGAACAGACGCGCTCGTTCTGCTATATCGAAGATTGCGTCGAAGGCATCTATCGCCTGATGCGCTCGGATTTTCACGAGCCTCTGAATCTCGGACAGGACAGAATGGTGACGATTAATCAGCTCGCCGACATCGTCGCGAAAATCGCCGACATACGGATTTCCAAAAAACACATCGACGGACCGCAGGGCGTGCGCGGGCGAAATTCCGA
This sequence comes from Pyrinomonadaceae bacterium, assembly GCA_036389695.1. Lineage (GTDB taxonomy): Bacteria > Acidobacteriota > Blastocatellia > Pyrinomonadales > Pyrinomonadaceae > JALZHR01. The sequence continues at coordinate 9,712 of DASVWG010000021.1, read as the reverse complement.
CAATACGAAGCTGCGCGAAGTCCTCGGCTGGGAGCCTGAGATTTCTCTGGAAGAAGGTTTAGCGACCACTTACGAATGGATTGAAGAGCAGGTCAAAGCCAAGCTGGAAAGCGAAAACGCGCTGACGAATCACGCTTAAATTTTATAAAAAACGATGAGCACGAATTTTGCCGAAGTTTCTATCGAAAAAGTCCAGGATTACTGGAACGCGCGACCGTGTAACATTCGCCATTCGACCGCCGAAATCGGCACGAAAGAATATTTCGACCAGGTCGAATGGCGCAAATATTACGTCGAGCCGCATATTCCCGCCTTTGCCGAGTTTGACAAATGGCGCGGCAAAAAAGTTCTGGAAATAGGCTGCGGCATCGGCACCGACACGATGAATTTCGCCCGCGCCGGAGCGCAGGTCACCGCCGTCGATTTATCGAGCGAATCGCTGAAGCTGGCGAAAAAACGCGCCGAAGTTTTCGGTTTGAGCGACCGCATAAATTTTTACGAAGTCAACGCCGAACGCCTTTCCGAATATATTCCGGCGGAAAAATACGACCTCGTTTATTCGTTCGGCGTCGTGCATCACTCGCCGCATCCCGAAAACATCATCGCGCAGGTGCGGGACAATTTCGTGCACGCGGATTCGACTTTGAAATTGATGGTTTATTATCGCTACGCGTGGAAAGTTTTCTGGCTTTTGATGAAGGAAGGCAAAGGAACTTTCTGGAAGCTCGACGAGCACATCGCGCGCAGCTCCGAAGCGCAGACGGGCTGCCCGGTGACTTATTCTTACAATAAGAAAACGATTCACAATCTGCTCGGCGAAGGCTTTCGTGCCGAAGACATTTTCGTTGACCACATTTTCCCGTATCGCATTCCTGAATACGTCAAATACGAATACGTTAAAGAGTGGTATTTCAGATATTTACCGGAAAAAGCCTTTCGCGCTTTGGAGCGACGGCTCGGCTGGCATCTCTGCGTGACGGCAAAAGTTAAATAATTTAAAATTTTCATAAAGGGTCAGGTGCGCTATTTATAATGATTAATCGCGTTTCGGTTATTGGTTTGGGCAAATTGGGAGCGAGCATGGCGGCGGCTTTCGCCAGCCGGGGCTTTGAAGTCGTCGGCGTCGATGTCAACGAGCGTTCGATTCAGCTCGTCAACGAGGGAAAAGCGCCGGTTCAGGAAACAGACTTAGATAAATACATCTCGGAAAACAAGGAAAGAATCCGCGCGACGGCGAGCCACGAGGAAGCTATCCTGAATTCCGACATTTCCTTCGTCATCGTCCCGACGCCGTCGGATGAGCGCGGCTCTTTCTCGCTCCAATACGCGGCTTGGGCGTTTAAGGAAATCGGCAAAGCTTTAAAGAAAAAGGACGGTTATCACAACATCGTTCTGACCAGCACGGTTCTTCCGGGCGCCACACGTTACGGGCTGCTCCCGATTCTCGAACGCGAATCCGGCAAAAAATGCGGCGAGGATTTCGGTCTTTGCTACAGCCCGGAATTTATCGCTTTGGGAAGCATCATCCGCGATTTTCTCAATCCCGATTTCACGCTTCTGGGCGAATTCGACGAAAAATGCGGCAGCCAGCTGGAAGAAATTTATAAACGTCTGACGCTGAACGACGCGCCGTGCAAACGAATGAGCCTGGAAAACGCCGAGCTGACGAAAATTTCCGTTAATACATACGTCACCACCAAAATCACATTCGCCAATATGCTCGCCGATTTATGCGAAAAAATTCCGGGCGGCGATATTGACGTTGTGACCGACGCTTTGGGAACGGATTCGCGTATCGGGCGCAAATATCTGACCGGCGGAATGGGTTACGGCGGACCGTGTTTTCCGCGCGACAATGTGGCGCTCGGTTATCTGGCGCGAACTCTGGATGCCCGCGCTTCTCTGGCTGAAACGACCGACAGCTTTAATCGCTCGATGGCTGACAGAATCACGGAAAAGCTTCGCTCGATGATTAAGCACGGTGAAACCGTCGCGATTTTAGGATTGGCTTATAAACCGAAATCGCACGTCGTCGAAGAATCGCAGGGCGTTTATCTGGCAAACGCGCTTTCGCAAGCTGGCGCACGCGTCGTCGCATATGACCCGCTCGCCAACGAAAGCGCCAACGCCGAATTAAAAGGAAAAATCGTCATTCTCGATTCGGCGAAAAAATGTCTGGAACAGGCGCACACGGTTTTGATTACGACGGCGGACGACGAATTCAAGGCTCTGAAATACGACGATTTTAATCATCGCAGCGAGCAGTTAACGGTCGTCGATTTCTGGCGCATTTTAGCCGGAGAGCTTGCCGACCGCGAAAACATCAAATACGTCGCCGTCGGCTGCAATGCGGGCGACGAAGCGAGCGTCCGTCAATTGCGCGAGCTTTGGAGCGACGAAACGGTTTAATGTCCGCCGAAGCGTTGGGAAAAATCCGTGTGGAAATCGTCGCGCCGGTACACAATCGCCGCGAAATTACTTTGCAGTGTCTGCGAAGCCTGTCGCGAATCGATAAAACGAATCTGGATGTTCACATCGTGATTGTCGACGACGGCTCGACCGACGGAACTTCCGAAGCGATTCGCCAAAACTTTCCCGAAGTGGAAATTATCGCGGGAGACGGCAATCTTTGGTTTACCGAAGGAACCAACGTCGGAATCCGCGCCGCGCTCAGGCACCAGCCGAAATACGTTTTGCTGATTAACGATGACGCGGTGTTTGACGAAAAGTTTCTGCGCTCGATGGTCGAGACTGCCGAAAAAAATCCGCGTTCGGTCGTCGGCTCGCTGCTTTTGCTCTGGGACGAGCCGCACAAAATATTTCAGGTTGCGCCGGTTTGGGAAACGCGCTCGGGCGGCTGGCGGCATTGGCAGAATCAGACCGTCTGGACTGTGCCGGAAAAAGCCTGGGAAGTTGACATAATCGTCGGTAACTGCGTTCTGGTTCCGGCGGCGGCGATGAGCGAAGCCGGTTTGATGAATTCAAAAAAATATCCGAATTTCGGCGACGTCGAGTACACGCCGCGTTTGAAAAAACGCGGCTGGCGTCTTTTGATTGACCCGCGCGCCAGAGTTTTCTGCCAGCCGAACAATATTCCGGCGTCCGTTCGGAAACTCGGTTTGCGGAAAATGATTGACGCGCTCGTTTTTGATTTAAAGCATATCCACAATCTGCGCCGGCGTTTTTACGGAAATTGGGACAGTGCGCCGAGTCGCTGGCAGGGAACGCTCGCTTTCGGGATTTTTTTTCTGCGGGCGGCTTTGGGCAGAAGCGTCGAGAGCGAATGGGCACAGAGCCGGGAAGAAAAACCTCTGGCGGAGACTTTTGCCAAAGCTCAGGTAAAGGATTAGATTGTTAAAGAATCGCTTTAACGACGAAAATTTTATTTAGAAATTACTTTAACTGTCTGCCTGCCGACCGTTAAGAAATAACTTGAAGTCACCAGAAACCGGAAATCTTAAGAATCTGCCGAAAAAACTCCTGTGCGTCTGGAACTATCTGGAATGGGGCGGCGCGCAGATTTATTTTCTGGCTTTGATGAAAGAAGCGAAAAAGCATACGGAAGTCCGCGCCGTTCTGCCCGCAGGCTCAAACGAGCAGCTTTTGAAATTTCTGGATGATTTGAACATCGCCTGCGAATTCGTCGCGTCTCACACCGACACGCAACCCGCTCTGACCGTCAAGCGAAAATTAGCCCGCCATTTTAATAAGCTTCGCTCCGAATACGCTTACTGCCGTTATCTGAAAAAGTTCGATTTAAAGACTTGTGCGGTTCACGTCGAGTTTGCGCCGTGGCAGTCTTTCGCGGCTTTATTCTGGCTCTGCACGAAAACGAAAGTTTTTACGACCGTCCATAATTCCGTCTATCCGCCGCAGCGCTGGCGCTACTGGATTTGGAAATTCAAGTTCGGCGTTTTAAGTAAATTTAAAAATTTTCATATTTTCACGGCAAACGAAGATGCGAAAAAAGGCTTGCGCGAATTCCTTGCGCCGGAATTTTATGAACGCGTCAAGGTGACTTACGCCAGCATTAATCCGCCGGAATTATTAAACGCCCGAAAATCCGGGTTAAATAAACAGGCGATTTGCCGGAAATTCAAAATTCCGGCTGATAAATTTCTCGTCCTGTGCGTCGGGCAATTTATCGACCGCAAAGGGCGTTGGATTTTTCTGGAAGCGGCGCAAAAGCTTCTAAAGGAAAATTCTGATATGGCGTTTGTCTGGATTTCCAATTCAAGACCGAGCGAGGAAGATTTGCTTCAGGTAGAATCTTTCGGACTCGGCGAAAAATTCGTTTTAATCACTTCCGAACAGGTCGGAAAAGAGCGCGGCGATTTGTTTAATTTGATACGTCTGGCTGACGTTTTCGCTCTGCCGAGCTTTGTCGAGGGCTTGCCGATTTCGATGCTCGAAGCGATGGCGCTCGGCAAAGCCGTTATTTCGACAAACATCAACGGTATTCCCGAAGCGGTTAAACATCTGGAAACAGGCTATTTAATCGAGCCGGACAATGCCGATGCGCTGGTTGAAGCGATTCGGACTTTGAAAACGGACGAACCTTTGCGCGAAAAACTAGCGCGAGCGGGAAGCGAATTTGTTTTAAAAAATTTTGACGAAAGAATTGCGGCGCGCAACGCGTGGCAAGCTTATGAGGAATCTTTTTCGGAGTGAGCGAAGCGGCAGCAAAATCCACGACCAGAAGCATCACGAAAAACGTATTTTACGGTTTTACGAGCTGGATTCTGCCGTTTATTTTGACTTTTTTCGCGACGCGTTTAATCGTCAAAACTCTGGGGAATCACGAATACGGGATTTATTCGCTCGTGCTGGGTTTTATAGGTTACTCGTTTGTCTTCAGCATCGGGCGCGCCATCACGAAATACGTCGCCGAATATCAGGCGACGGGCGAGAGCCGCAAGATAAAAGACGTTATTTCCGCCACGTTTTTTATCAATCTGGTTCTCGGTTTAGTCGGCATCGTTTCGGTTTTTCTGCTTTCCGGCTGGCTCGTTTCCGACGTTCTGAACATCGAAGCGGAAGCGCACGCCAGAACCGTAACTGCTCTGTACATTGCGGCTACGGCGGTTTTCTTCACTCTGTTCACGCAGGTTTTCAGCGCGATTGTGCAGGGGCTTCACCGTTTTGATATTTATTCCAAGATACTGAATTTTTCCAGTATCTCGATGCTGCTCGGCAATTTAATCATCGCGTGGCTCGGCGGCGGGCTTATCGCTCTGTTTTCGTGGAATTTGTTTATCACGTGCGCGACTTGCGCGTTGTTTTACGCCAGCGCGAAAAGACTTCTGCCGGATTTTTCCATCACGCATCGTTTTAATAAAGATGCTTTAAAGCTGGTCGTCGGTTTCAGCGCGGGCGTCGTCGGTTATCAGGTTTTGGGCAACATCTGGCTTCTTTTCGAGCGCATATGGATTACGCGCCAGCTCGGAGCGGAAAGCCTGACGTTTTACGCCGTGCCGATGACGGTCAGCTTTCAGATTCAATATTTTATCGCCAGCCTCGTGATTGTCATTTTTCCGCTCGCCAGCGAATTGCAGAACGACCGCGAAAAGCTCGAAAGGCTTTACACCAAAGCGACGAAAATCATCTCGATGCTGGTCGTTTTTATCGCGACGACAATAATTGTCCACAGCCGTCTGTTTTTAAGTTTGTGGATGGGCGCGGAATTTGCCGATGCGAGCACGAATCTTTTGATTATTCACACCGTCAGTTTTAGTCTGGTCGCGATTTTGACGGTTTCGTGGCAGATGACCGAAGGACTCGGCTACCCGAATTTTTATTGTTATCTCTATGTGCTATGTTTATTAATTAGTATTCCGCTGATGATTTTTTTGAGTTACGGTTATGGAAACGAAGGCGTCGCCATCGGTCGTCTGGTCGGTTACGCGGTTTCTTTTCTTTCGATTATTTACGTCGAAAAATGGTTTTTTAAAAGAATTCTCGCCGGTTTCTGGCTGAATATTCTCGGAAGATTGCTTTTCGCCGCCGCCGCCGCTGTTTTGGTTGAAATGTTGAGCCTAAGCTATTTACCATACGGCTGGCTTTCGCTTTTTACATCGAGCTTTCTCGGCGGAATTATTTATCTGTCGGTTTTATGGCTTTTGGGTTTTGTCACGGAAGACGAAAAGATTCTGGCGAGAAGCGTTTTCGGAAAATAAATAATTTGTCATAAATATATAGTTTAGATGAGCGAAAAATTAAGACTCGTGCAAAGAGTCGAATTTATCAAAGAAGCGTGTCGCGGAAAAAAAGTTCTGCATCTCGGCTGCACGGATTACCCGTTTACCGAGAAAATGATTGAGTTTAAACAGCTTCTACACTTTGAGCTGGCGAAAATCGCGGGCGAGCTTTACGGCTTCGATTTCGACCAGAAGGGAATCGACATTTTAGCCGCGCACGGCACGAAAAATCTTTTTCGCGCCGATTTGGAAAAGCTCGAAGAAGTCGATTTAGACGAAAAATTCGACGTGATAATCGCGGGCGAAATGATCGAGCATCTGTCGAATCCGGGACTTTTCCTGCGCGGCATCAAGCGTTTTATGCATCAGGACACGATTCTGCTCATCACGACGATAAACGCATACAGCGCGCTCAGGTTCGCGCTTTACGGCTTGCGCGGCAAAGGCGGAAAAAACGAGCCGGTGCATCCCGACCACGTGACTTATTTTTCGTATTCGACTTTGAATCTGATGCTGAAACGCGAGGATTTACGGGTCAAAGAGTTTTGCTTTTACGATTTGGGACCGGAACATCGCCAGCATAACCCCTGGTATTATAATTTTATAAATGATGTCGGCGTAAAAATTTCGCCGCAATTGGCGGACGGCGTGATAGCGGTTTGCCAGCTCGGCTAAAATTTTTTTATTTGCAGGAAAAAACGCGTGATTGCTCAAAAAATAGAAATCACCTGGCTTAATCTAATCAGGCTCTATACATTTTATTTTCCGGTAAATCGCGGCAAATGGAGGGCTTCGGCTTTCGCCCGAAAGCTTTGCCGTCATCTGCCGGAAAAAGTTCTGGCGACGACGAAAGACGGCAGACGTTTGTATGTAACTTTGTCGGATTGGGCAGGCGAGTCGATTTTTTTTCTGGGAAAACACGAGCAGTTCAGCGCGGAAATCTTTGCGCGGCACATAAAAAAAGGTTTTATATGCCTCGACGTCGGCGCAAATATCGGCTGGCACACGACTTTGATGAGCAATCTGAGCGGCGCGGAAGGCGAAGTTCACGCTTTCGAGCCGGTTCCGCCGACTTTCGAAGATTTAAAAAAAAACGTTTCCTTAAATGCGGAAGGCGCGAAAGTCTTTCTTAATAATTTTGGTTTGGGCGATGCGGAAGCGACGGCGGAAATCCATCTTTTCAAAGACTTGCCGAGCGGTCACGCGACGCTTGCCGGTAAAACGGGCGAGCCTTCGACGGTTTTTCCGATTCGAATAAAAACGCTCGATGCGTATCTGGAAGAAAAAAAAATCGGGCGCGTCGATTTTATGAAAGTCGATATCGAAGGCGCGGAAATGATGTTTCTGAAAGGCGCGCGAAAAGTTTTCGAGCAGGAAATCGCGCCGGTAATTTATATGGAAATGACGCTCGAAACATCCCGTGCGTTTGGTTATCTGCCGAACGATTTGATTGTCTTTCTGAAAGATAAGGCGAGCTATCAATTTTTTAAGATTGATGAAGCCGGAGAGAAACTTGTTGAAATAGAAGGGTTTGCGCCCGATGATGTCGGGGCGAACGTTTTGTGTCTGCCGCGAAATTCTTAAGAATTTAAATATTATCGTTATCGTATGAATTTTTTCGAATCGTCACACGCCCGCTTGTTTATATTCTTTTTGCTGCTGGCGGTTTTCACCTGTCTGCCGATTTGGGCGGTCGATTATTTTATCAATCAGGACGGCTCGGGACACGTTTACAGCGCGTCTTTGATGACCGAGCTTTTGAAAGGCAATCCGGCGGTTTCCGAAGTTTATACTTTCAATTCGATTTCCTTTCCGAATTCGAGCGGGCATTGGATTCTGATTTTTTTACTGCATTTCTTTTCGCCGTTTACCGTAACTAAAATTATTGTAACATTTACGTATTTAGGTTTGGTGGCGGCGGTCGGCTGGCTGCGCTGGATAACGGTCGGGCGCGAAGGCGTCGCGACGGCGCTTTTAATCGGCGCGGCAATCGGTTTTAACTGGCTCTGGCTGATGGGTTTTTACAATTTCACCATCGGCGTCATCGGTTTCGCGTTTACGCTCGGGCTTTTTTATCGCTGGCGCGAAGATATGAATTTTCCGCGCGCGCTATCGCTCGCGGCGCTTCTGGTTCTCGTTTATTTCAGTCACATCATCAGTTTCGGAATATTAGCCGTCAGCATCTGTCTGTTGAGCGTTTTCGTGTCGCCGTCGAAATGGAAAAAAACTATTTTCTGGACGGCTTTGGCTTTTCTGCCGATTGTGCCGCTTTTGATTATTTATAAATTGCTGAGCGAAGCGGGCGGCGGATTTTCGCCCGTGTGGCGAAATCTGAGCGACCCGTATTCGATTTCGAGTTGGCTGACGCAAATCCGGAGCGCCGATTTATTTGTCATCATCAGTCGCAGGACTTTTCCGTTTACCGACGCCAATTCGAGCGCGTTCGCCGTTTTTACGCCGGGTTTATGGATTTTAGGCGCGATATTTTTTTTATTAATCGCGACGGCGCAATATTTTCGGAAACAGAAAGACTTTTTAAAAAAATATTACGCGTTTGCGATTTTGTTCGCGGTTTGTCTTTTTATCGCAATGTTTGCGCCGGACGATTTTCAGTTAACCCACGGCGGCGTTTTGCGCGAGAGATTTTTGTTGTGCGGCTTGATTGCGTTTGTTCCTTTGTTTAGAACAGATAACTCGATTTGGTTAAAGCGTTTCGCGCAGTTTTGTTTAGCCTTCGTGATTGTTTTTCAGACGCTCGCTCTGTGGGAATATTCCTTATTTTCAAATAATCTGGCGAAAGATTTGGTGGCGGCGCAGTCTTCGGTGCAGGAAAATACGCGGCTCGTTTCCGTCAGTATTCAGGAAGACGGCTTGCGTTATCATTCGCAACCGACCGGACAGATGGACAATTATCTCGGCATCGGCGGCAAAAACGTGCAGGTTTGGGACAATTATGAAATCGGGCATTACCTGTTTCCGATTGTGGCGAAAGATATCTCGCACCGGCAGTTTGTGCTCGGCTACACGGGCAGCAATGTTTTCGCTTTGAATGACAAAAGCGTCAATTTCGAGGAAAAACTGTCGAAGCTGGAAGCTTTGCTCGAAGCAAACAGTAATAAAATCGACGTTTTACTGGTTTGGGGAAAAGACGCGCGCGTCGAAGCGATTTTAAATCGATGGTTTGAATCCGAGCCTTATTTTCAGAGCGGAGAAGTCAGACTGTTTCGCCGCCGCTGAAGAAAACTGTTAAAATCAATCGTCACAAGATTTATTTCAGATGAGTAAAAAAGTTGTTTATGTCGGCAAAGATTTGGAAGCGATGTCGTTTGCCGTAAATTATCACCGTTGGATTCTGGACGAGTTCAGAAACCTTCTGGGTAAACACGTCGTCGAAGTCGGCGCGGGAACCGGCTCGTTTTCCGAGATGGTTCTGGAGACGAAGCCGGAAACGCTGGCGCTGGTCGAGCCTTCGGATTTATACGGCGATTTGACGGCGAACGTCTCGGCAAACGGCA
>DASVWG010000020.1:0-9759 GCA_036389695.1 Pyrinomonadaceae bacterium | reverse complement strand
GAGAAAAATTTTTGAGAAAATAAAAGCGCGTGGAGAAAAGTTATGAGCCGGAAAATTTTGCCGATTTTGTTGCTGATTCTTTTGCTTGCTCTTTCGTCTTTCGCTCAAAATCCGGCGGAAAATTTGCTGGAAAACACAAATTTACATTTTTTTCTCGTCGGCGACCCGACTCCGCAGGACGTCGGCTTCGACAATCCGAAAAGCTTCTGGAAAATAAAATATGAATTATATCTGACGGATTTTTCCGAAATAAAAAAACTCGGCTTGAGCAAGTCAGACAATAACCGCGAATACATTCCACCGATAATTCGGAATAAAAGCTACAACAAGCGCCTCAGGAAAAAATCGACGAAAATTTCCGAAGGGATTTTTACGAAAAAATCGCTTTCGAATGAAACGAACAGGCAAGCTGTAATTCAGATAAATCTTGCGCCCGAAGTCATCGAAATTTTTAATCAGGCGACGAAAATTCCCGAAAGAAATCCGACTTTTGTTTTATTCGTGACGGAGAAAGTTTCAGTGAAAAATTCCGCCCGTGCGAAACTCAAAGAGAAATATTTGATAACGGGTTTCCGCCCGCTCAAACACGCCGCGTCAAATCAAACATTCGATTACTGGGACGTCAGAAATATTTCTTTGACGACCACCATCGTCAAACAGGAAAACGGTCGGCTCAGACTCTACGGCGGCACGGTTCATTAAACTAAGATTTGGTCTGGGCGGCAGGATTCGAACTCACACCAATTTGTTCCTAAGAGAACTGTACCTGCCGAGTTGTGCTACGTCAGCGTGAATAGTATTTGGTAAGAAAAGTTGAATTATCTGAGACCTGAATAATAATCTCTTTGCTCAATTGTTCTGATATTGTGACAATTGGCGCAAACAATATCACATTTAGCAATCTCTTCTTTGGCTACTTTTAATGAGTATTTAGTTGAATCCGCAATGTTGATTCTTTTGGTTTTTCTGTCTCTATGGTCAAACTCCAAAACCCGCCAATCAGAAATACCACAGTCCATATTGAGAAATTTCATACTCACTTTTGCATTTTGTGCATTGTTTCATTTCGCAAATATAAAAGAAATTCGTTTAGGTCACAAATAAAAATAGTCTTGAACTATTTCCTTGACTCAAAATAATTTGGTCTGCGTGGAGAGAATCGAACTCCCATACTCTTGCGCCCAAAGCAAGCGCCTTAAACATTAGGCTACACGCAGAAATAAAATTGGCTTCGGGGAAAGGATTCAAACCTTTGTCTCCTGATTCAAAGTCAGGCATCCTCTCGATTGGACGACCCCGAAATATTCAATTAAAAATTACGAATTAAAAATTAAGAATGTCGGATTTATTCTTTCAATTCGTAATTTTTAATTTTTAATTCGTAATTAATTTCGATGGCTCCGGTGCGACTCGAACGCACAACCTCAGGTTTCGTAGACCTGCGCTCTGATTCCATTGAGCTACGAAGCCGTTTTGAATTTGGGATTGCGGATTGAAACAAAATCCCAAATCCGCAATCCCAGACCCGCAATCGTTAAAGGAAGGCACGGGACTCGAACCCGCAAGCGACTCATGCGCGGCAGTTTTCAAGACTGCTGCCTTACCGGTTAGGCTAACCTTCCGCAGAAATTGGTGAGGTGAGGAAAAGAGTTTTTTCTTGGCTCTTTGCAGGAAATTAAAATTGGCAGGCACGCCCCGATTTGAACGGGGAACTTCGGTTTTGGAGACCGACGTTTTGCCGGTTAAACTACGCGCCTAAAGGAATTTTAGATTTTAGATTTTAGATTGCCGATTCTAGATTAGATGAGGAAAAAAAATAAAAAATTCCGCTTCCAATCTAAAATCGGCAATCTAAAATCTAAAATATTTGGAGTGAGCGACGGGAATCGAACCCGCAATATCCGGTTTGGAAGACCGGCACTCAGCCGTTTGAGTTTCGCTCACTTGATAAGGGATGAAGGATGAGGGATGAGGGATGAAAAAGTTTTGAATTTTAAATTTTGAGTTTTGAATGAATGATTTTCGCAAACTCAATACTCAAAACTCAAAACTCAAAACTTTCTTTATTCATCCTTCATCCTTCATCCCTCATCCCTTAATTCCGATGCATCAGGAAGGACTCGAACCTTCACGGCTGTGAAAGCCACAGTTTTACAGACTGCTTGCCTTTCCAAAGCGGCGACTGATGCGTGAAAACTTTTCAAAAATTTGTTATAAAAACAGGTGAAGGCAGGCGGTTAGACGCACGAAGGCACACAAATGCCCCGTGTGAGCAGCCAAGATTGGTTTCTTTCACAGACTCGCCAAAGTTACCGAAAGAATCAATCTTACCCAACTGCCTTCACCATTCAAAAAAAATTGCTTCAATTGTCAAAGAACCTCGAAAAACGAGAAAGGAGCGGCAACTTTTAAGTCTCTCAGAGAAACTTGCGTCACCGCTCCTAAAACAAATTCGAGTTTTCTAAAACTCTTAAATTTTTTTTTGCTTTGGGAGCGGAAACGAAGCCGCTCCCGCTAATCTAAATCTTCCTGCCGAGACGATCTAACCCGCTCGGTTTGGGTTGATAATTTGAATTTTCAAAACTGACACACAAAACCGTCGCCGACAGGCTTCTACCCGACCGCATTTCAATCGCGGCGGCGCTGCCAATCGTTCTCTGGTTTGTATGTATCCAACTTTGCGTCATCAAAATTATCTCCAAAAAATTTCGTCCGCCTTTCAGCAAACAGTTGAAAGTTTTAGCACGACTAAAAATCGCTTGTCAAGAGTTTTTTGTAAAATTTTTTCGAAATCTAAAAAAAAATCAAAAATGCCGAAAACCTTTCCGTTCTAAAATCGCAGTTTTGTCTGCGGATATAAGCTCAATTATTTCCGCAGTTACGGTCGTCCTTCCGATACAGCTAAAATTAAAATTTCGCAGCTCTTTTTCCAGTCGAAAATTTTTTTTCGGATTTGCCGTAAAAAGCAGCTCAAAATCTTCGCCGCCGTGCAAAGCGAAATCCATTTCGTCCGAAATCCGGGTTTTTTTATTTTGCGGCTTGGCGGTTTGGCGGCTTGGCGTTAAAAATTTCCGCAAATTTTCGTCCGATGGAATTTTCTCCGCAAAAATCCGCGCGCCGATTTTGCTCTCGCGACACAAATGCGCCAAATCCGACGAAAGCCCGTCACTTAAATCAATCATCGCCGTCGCCAGATTTTTTTCGCCTAAGATGCGCCCGATTTCCGTCTGCGGATTCGGCTTCAACTGTCGCCATAAAAGCTTTTGAACAAAACTCTTTGAGCGTTTTTCGTATCTTTCGCCCGCTTCCAAAAGCTTCAAACCCGCCGCCGCGCCGCCTAAATTTCCGGTCACAAAAATCAAATCGCCAGCCCTCGCGCCTGACCGCAAAACGGCTTTTCCTTTTCTCGTCTCGCCCGCCGCAATCGAATCAATCACGATTTTGTCCGGCGTTCGGGAAACGTCGCCGCCGATTAGCTCGACATCGAATTTTTTCGCCAGCCGAAACCAGCCTGCGTAAAATTCATCGACAAAATCGGTCTTCCAGATTTTTTCGGGAACGCCAATCGAAATCATCGACCAGACCGGTTTCGCGCCCATCGCCGCGACGTCCGAAAGCGAAACCGCCAGCGCCTTGTGCCCGACAAATTCCGCCGTCGTCCATTCGAGCCTGAAATCAATGTTTTCAACCAGCAAATCCGCCGTTATCACCAAATCCGTTTTCGCGTCTTTCGGAATCACCGCGCAGTCGTCGCCGATGCCGGTTTTCGCGGCGTTCGTTTGCACGCGGCGGCGAAGTTTTTCGATGAAGTCAAACTCGCTTTTCATGTCTCGTATTAATCTTAAAGCTAAACGCGAAATGCTCAAAGCTAAATAATTGTATTGACTAGCGTTTGCAATTCGGATTAGAATTGCAGCGACAGCATTTTCTAGCAGCGAGGCATTTATGGGTTATCCAGCGACCGTCATACCGGAAAAAATTTTCTTCAAAATCGGGGAAGTCTGCGATTTAGTCGGCGTGCAGGCGCACGTTCTGCGCTATTGGGAAACGGAATTTCCGATGCTTTCCCCGCAAAAAAATCGTTCGGGACAAAGGACTTATCGCCGCCGCGACGTCGAAATCGCATTGCGCATCAAAGAGCTTCTTTACGACGAGCTTTTCACGATTGCCGGCGCGAAAAAGAAATTGCAGACCGAGCTGCGCGAGCAGAGTCGTCTGAAAATCGTTCATCCGAACGAGCCGCGCGAAGCTTATATTCAACCCGTCCAGACGCCCGCGCCCGCCGAAGAAGATTTTGAAGACGAGCCGTTTGAAGAAGAATTTGAAGAAACCGCCACAGCGAAAAATTTCGCGCCCGTCGAAGAGTCGATCGAACTGAATTCCGAACGCCGCGAAGCCTTGAAATCGCTCGCCTCGCAGCTGTTAGAGCTGCGCGAGATGCTAAAAGTCAGCCAGACGGCGGACGAAAATTTTCATCTGAGAAAATACTGAGTTTGACAAATTGCAATTTGGTTTTTACTCTAGTTTATTAACCTGACGGGACGTAGCGCAGCCTGGTAGCGCGTTCGCTTGGGGTGCGAAAGGTCGCCTGTTCAAATCAGGTCGTCCCGAGGGTCACAAAAAGGAAACCTGCTCGTTGGTGTGACCTGCACGCTTCTCTCTGGAAGTGACTAATTCCTTAACCGTTTTCCAATGATTTTCTTTTACGCTTTGCGATAAATGAGGCTCATCGGAAACGTCTATAACGTATAATTTAATTCCTGCCTGGCGACATCTTTCCTCTTTTTCCCGGTCAATCTCCTGAATACGTTTTAATTTTCCAAATCCGTAAATCGGTTTGTAATGCAGAATTCCGTTATACTCAATTGCCAAATTTAAATCAGGAAAATAAAAATCTAACTCCAACCCGATGGGTTTTCTCGCATTACACAAAAAATTGAGAAAAGGAAAATCTATTTTCAGCTTTTGCTCCAAATAATTTTCGAGTTTTGAGCGTCTTGTTCCGGTTTGTTTATGACGGTTATTGTAGCTGGCGGCGCAGGATTTTGAGCAAAAAACGTTTGTTTTAGTCTGTCTTATTTGAGCTGGAGTTTTCCTAATAATCTCAGAACACGAGGCGCATTTAAATTCTCTGCCTTTTTCTTTATAAGCGTAGCGGCATTTGATAGAACAAAAAAAATTCCAGCCGTTCTTGATTGACTCATTATATCTGCCGACTGATTTGGTCGTTTGTCGATTACAGTTTTGGCAGTAGACTATTCTCATGCGGAAAATTTTATTTTTTACGCCTTATCCTCGATAGCCTGCTTTTCTTCATTAATTTCGGCAATTTCAGGTTCATTAATTTCAGCAATCGCAGTTTTATCGACGCTGTGAATGCGGTCGCGCATACGCAAAACGAGAAATTGATTGAAGAAAATACCGACGGCGGCAATTATACAGAGTAAGACGCCGAGGATGCCGAAGCCGAAAAGAGTTTCCGCCGTTAAATTATTTTGTTTCGTGTAGTTGACGTAAACTTCGTTGAGCCACCAGGTTCTGAGCAGAACGAAAATCGAGAAAAACAAAAGCGTCAGCCACAAAGCCCAGGCGCGGCGGTTGAGCCACAAAACGACGTTTGCCAGAATCAAAAGGGCGAGCGAGAAAATCCAGAAAACTGTCCAGTAAGTGCCGGCGTAAGAAAGAAAATTTCCGGCGATAATACTGGGCGCAAAACCGATGCTTTGCAATTGCGCGTAGGAAAGATAGGTCAAAACGCCCATTGTCAGAAACGCAACGGCGAAAAAAATCAGATAAATTTTTGTCCACATGGCTTAACCTTGTAACACAAAGTCAAAAAAAAGTTAAGAGTCAAACATATTATTCGACTCTTAACTCGTTTTTCTGCCGCCGCCGAAAAAAACTTACCGGTTCGGCTGGATTGTGATGTAGCTGGTCTGACCGCCGCGCGAAATCAAAAGCAGAATCGGTCGGTCGCCGGATTTTTCGAGCGCGGATTTCACGTCGTCAAACGTTTCGACTTCCTCTCGATTGACTTCCAGCAGAACGTCGCCGCGCTGGACGCCCTTTTCCGCCGCCGCGCCGCTCGGGTCAACCGCCGTTATCAGCATGCCTTTCGTGTCGGGAAGCTTCAGACGCTTTGCCATATCGGGCGTGAGCGGCTGTAAATCCAGCCCGAGCTTGCCGCCTTCAGCCGATTTTTCCGGTTCTTTTTCGCCCTCTTCGGAATTCGAGTTTGGCGAATTTTCCGCCTTCAATTCGTCTAAGGTCGCTCTGATTTGCTGTTCGCTGCCGTCGCGCACGACGGTCAGATTGATTTCCGTGCCGGGCAGAGTTCCGGCGACGCGATTGCGCAGGACGTTGCTGTCTTCGACTTTTTCGCCGTTGATAGCGACGATGATGTCGCCGCGCTTGATACCGGCTTTATCCGCCGCGCTGCCTGATTGGACGCCGCCGACCAGAACGCCTTTAGTATCTTTTAAACCGAGCGCTTCTTTCATTTCTTCGGTCGGATTTTGAATGCTGACGCCGAGCTTGCCGCGCCGGACTTTGCCGTCTTTGACGAGCTGTTCCATAACGGATTTCGCCATATTCGACGGAATCGAAAAACCGATGCCGATGTTTCCGCCCGAACTGCCGGGCGCGGAGAGAATCTGCGAGTTGATGCCGATAAGCTCGCCGTTTAAATTAACCAGCGCGCCGCCGGAATTGCCGCGATTAATCGGCGCGTCGATTTGCAGAAAATCCTCAAAACTGCCGTCGCTGATGCCCGTCCGGCGACCTTTCGCGCTGATGATGCCAGCCGTCACCGTCTGCCCGATGCCGAGTGGATTGCCGATGGCGAGAATGATGTCGCCGACGCGCACTGTGTCCGAATTGCCGAGATTTAAAAAGGGCAGATTCTGCGCCTCGATTTTGACGACGGCTAAATCGCTCAAAGGGTCTGTGCCGATGACTTTCGCATCATAAGAGCGGTTGTCGTTCAGCTCGATGCGGATTTTGTCCGCGCCTTCGATAACGTGATTGTTCGTCAAAATCGTGCCGTCCGCGCTGACGATGACGCCCGAACCGATGCCGCGCTGCGGTCGCTGCGGCTGTTGCGGCTGCTGGGGAATTAAATCTCTGTAAAAGGGATTATCGAGAAATGGAGTTTCTTTCTGCTGTGAAACTTTGACTCTTTGTTCGACGTTGACCATCACGACCGCCGGAGCGACGCGGTCAACAACATCCGCATAAGTCATCCGCGAGCCGTCGCCGACGACGGGCGCGGGCGGCGGCGTCTGCGGCTGAATCTGCGTCGGCGCACTCGGAATTTCTTCCGAAGCACCCCATTTGCAGCCCGACAGCGTGCAAAATGAAAGCGTGACGAAAGTAAAAATTAGAAATAATTTTCCTGGTTTGAACATTTTAACCTCTCAACCTTCTCAAAATAAGCCTATCTGAATTTTACTTCAAAGCCGGAAATTTTTGAAAGCGTGAATTACTTTTGAATTTACCGAATTTGTTACGAGAAACAAGCCGGGTTTGTTCAAAAAAACGCGCGAAATCGGCAAATCTTTATGAACTTTTTATAAACTTTGGATGATGAGGCAGAAACGCGACAGTGATGGAGCGTGTCTGAGTTTAGCAATGAGACACGCTGAACGAAATTCGCGTTTTCAATGTTTAACGTTGAGACACGCTCCATCACTGTCGCGTTTTTGCCTGTCTTTTCGTGCTTTTTTCGTGTTCTTTCGCGGCTAAGCCGATTTTCCGCGAACTCTGGGCGCCTCGTTCCGGAAGATATACGCCAATGATTTATAGACGAGCTTGGCGCACAGGAAGGCGGGCGCGTCGGAATTGTCGGTTTTGGAAAATTCGACCAAATCCATCCCGATAATGCGTTTTTTCGCGGCGATTTTCCGTATCAAAGTCAGGGTTTCATACCAGCCGAGACCGCCGGGCTCGGGCGTTCCGGTCGTCGGCACGAGGCTCGGGTCGAGCCCGTCGATGTCGATGGTCAGATAGACGTTTTCGGTCAGCGAGTTGACCGCGTCGTCAATCCAATCGGTGCGACCGGCGATGTCTTTCGCCCAGAAAATTCTGGTCGGCAAGCCCGAATCCAAAGAGCGCGCTTCATCGGCGGAAATCGAGCGAATGCCGACCTGCACGGACGGAATTCGCAAATCTTTGACGACGCGCGCCATAATCGAAGCGTGCGAATGCGGCGTGCCGTCGTATTCGTCGCGCAGGTCGGCGTGCGCGTCAATCTGCAAAATCGAAAGATTGTGAAATTTTTCGGCGTGCGCGCGGATAACGGGCGCGGAGACGGAATGCTCGCCGCCGAGCATACACAGAAATTTATCCGCTTTGAGCAGTTCTTTGGTGCGCTCGTAAAGCGCGTTCATCATCTTTTCGGGCGTTTCGCGCGGCGCAAATTCTTCGAGCGTGTGAATGCCGAGCTTGTAAACTTCGGCGTCGGTTTCCTCGTCGTAAAGCTCCATATTGCGCGAGGCATCGACAATCGCCATCGCGCCCGCTTCCGTGCCGGTGCCGTAAGAAACCGTGCCCTCGTAAGCGACCGGCAAAACGAGAATCCGCGCCGCCTCGAAGCCGCAAAATTCTTCTTCGGCAATGCCGCCGAAATTCATTGGAAGTTGTGCTGATTCTGACATAAAGCAAGTGAGCGGTAAGCAGTGAGCCGTGAGCAGTAAGAAAGCAAAACTGCTTACTGCTCACGGCTCACTGCTTACTATTTAAGGAATATCGATGCCCAAATCTTTGCCCGCGAAGGTAAAGCTCGGACGCTTGCGACCTTTCATATATTTGGCGGCGGTTTGCGACAGCGCGGTGACGAGCATCGGCACGGCGATTGACGGGTCGCTGGCGACGTAGGCGGTCGTCGCGTTTTTCAGAAGCTTTCCGAAAACCTGCGTGTGATTGCCGCAGATGGACGGCGTGCGAACGTCGAGCGGCGAGGCGTCGGTCGTCACGGAAACGGCGTATTTGTGACCGCGCACGTTGGTTCGCGTGATATATGCGGAAAGCTCCGCGACGTTGACCATATTCTGGCTGCAAGTGCTGCCGAGCGTGATGATGCCGGAATTGCGCGTGCGCTGCGTAATCTGCATCATTTCCATCGTGTCCTGAATCGCGTCGAAAACGAGCTGAATTTTTTTCTCGAAGCGCGCGCGGGCGATGCCGACGCTTAACTCAGAGCCGACCAAATCGGGGCAGAAAACCGGCACGCGCGATTTGTAGGCGGCGGTTAAAATGCCGTCTTCGTGCGCGATTTCGGCGAGCTCGCGTCCGAGCAGATGCAGAAATTCGCGGACGGAATACGGGCGCGATAATTCAAATTGATTGATGACGCTGCCGATCCATTCGTCGGCTTCGCGAAATTCGTCCTGATTGACCAGAACATCGCCGATGCGATAAATTTCCGACGATTCCAGCTCGTCGTCCGACATCGATGGATGCGCTTGATAATGATTGCGCCCGAGCGTTTCGTGAATGTCGTGAAAAATAACCGTGCCCGACAAAACCAGAACGTCGACGAAACGGTTTTTGATAACGTAAGCCAGCAGGCGGCGCATTCCCGACGGAATCAGATTTCCCGAACCGCACAGATAAATCGTCGAATTGTCGTCCAGCATATCGAGCCAGATGCGGTGCGCTTCCGCCAATTGTTTCGCGCCGAAGCCCGCGCCTTCCATTTTTTCCAGCAGACCGGCGACCGAGCGGTCGCGGTCAACCGGAATCGGGCGCGTCGGAACGGTT
>DASVWG010000019.1:0-4571 GCA_036389695.1 Pyrinomonadaceae bacterium | reverse complement strand
CCTCATGATCGACGTAAACTCCCGAATCAATCACATAGACATTGACGCCCTTGCCCGTGGCATTAAAAGTAAAACTGTTGCTCGCCGCCGCCGCGCTTAACTGGCGATGATTGAGACGAACCAGAGGTCTGGCGGCGGGCGTCTGCGGCGACCTGACCGCTCCCGGCGGCAAAGATTTCTGACAATTGGAATTTGCCCTTAGCGCTTCGGGCGCCAGCGCCTTGCCTTTATCCGTTTCCTTTAGGTCTCGCCCGCTTATCACTCCGTCTTCTTCCACGTATTCAACTCGCGCGTCGCGACTTAAAGCTTCCGCCTGTTTCGCGGGCAGTTTGACGGAAAATCCTTTAATTGCAGAACGATAAACGTGACCGAGCGTGCCTTGATGTTTCCGCGCCAGGTCGGCGGCGATGGCTTGCACTTCTTCGCTTTTCGCCTTTTCGGACAAAACCACAATATATTGTTCGGCAAGGACATTGTTTTCACGTTTTAAAAATTTTGATGTGTTCATAGATTTTTCTCCTTTATTTTCCAGCGGCTCAGAGAGCCTTTTGACATTGAGATAAAAAAATTCTCTTTTGAAATTTGTCGCTGAAAAGATTCGGCTTTGCGCGACGAACGGATTCATAAAAAATATGAACGGCTAATTCAGCGCGCGCGGAAAAGCGTTTGACACTCGCCGGATTTCTTCATAATTTCTAAGAAGTGAGTATTTCCGAATCAAAATCGCCGGACTTCAAACTCAAATTTGAATCCGGCACATTAATTTTGGAAAGCAGCGCCGAAATCTCTGTTCCGAAAGCTTTTGTCTGGGACGCGCGGACGCGGCAGTTTCGCGCGCCTGCCTTTAAATACCGCGAAATTATCAAGGAATTTATCCGCGCGAAAACCGCTTACGAAGACGCGGCGAAACGATATGACAAATTCGACTTCCGGCAGAAATTCCGTCTTGAGCCAAGACCGTTTCAAGTCGAGTCAATCGAAAAATGGAAAGCAAACGAGCGCTGCGGCGTGATTGTTTTGCCGACGGGCGCGGGCAAAACGCACGTCGCGACGATGGCAATCGAGGCGTGCGGTCGGCAGACTCTGGTCGTCGTGCCGACGCTGGATTTGATGAATCAATGGTACGACCTTTTGCTGACGACGTTTAACGCGGAAATCGGTTTAATCGGCGGCGGGTTTTACGAAATCGGCGCAATAACCGTGACGACTTACGCTTCGGCTTTCCGTCATCAGGAACGGCTCGGCAATCAGTTCGGGCTGGTGATTTTCGACGAATGTCATCATTTGCCGTCGGAAGGCTATAAATATGCGGCGGAATTTGCGATTGCGCCGTTTCGTCTCGGCTTGACCGCGACGCCGGAACGCTCGGACGCGGGCGAGGCGCTGCTGGAAGAGTTAGTCGGAAAATTCGTCTATCGCCTGGAAGCGCAGCAGCTTGCGGGTGAATATCTGGCGGATTACGTCGTCGAGCGCGTCGAAGTCGATTTGAGCGCGGAAGAACGCGCCGAATACAATCGCGAAAGAGCGATTTTCCGCGATTTCACGCGGGCGAAAAACATTCCGTTCGGCTCGATTGACGGCTGGAAAACTTTCGTGATGCAAAGTGCGAGAAGCGAAGACGGCAGGCGCGCGATGAAAGCTTATCGCAACTCGAAAAAAATCGCGCTCGGAACCGACGCCAAAATCCGAGTTTTGCAGGATTTGCTCATTCGCCACAAACACGACAAAGTCTTGATTTTCACGCACGAAAACGAGATGGTTTATCGCATCTCGCAGGGCTTTCTGATTCCCGCCATCACGCACGAAACCAACGTCAAGGAACGCCGCTTCTGGCTCGAAGCCTTTAACAAAGGCGAAGTTCTGGCGCTGGTGACCTCGAAAGTTTTGAACGAAGGCGTCAACATTCCCGACGCGAGCGTAGCGATAATTCTCTCCGGCTCCGGCTCCTCGCGCGAGCATATTCAGCGACTCGGACGCATTTTGCGCAAACACGAAGACAAACAAGCCATTCTGTACGAAGTCGTCACGCGCGACACGACCGAAGAACGCATCAGCCAGCGCCGAACCGACGTCCGCCAATTTCAGGACGCGAAAACCAGAAACGACGGCGGCTTGTTTGATTGAAGAAATTCTCGCCTGCGCAAAAAATGAATAAATTCCGTCTATATTAAAGTCAAAATAGTTGGCTTATTAACCATCTTCTTTTAGATTAGCGCGCTGTTTGGAACGGATAATATTTGAGAAAAATTAAAATGAATCTGGAACATTTAATGCGAGATTATGCCGGTTATAATCTTTGGGCAAACACGAAAATAACGAATTGGCTGAAAGAAAAACCTGAGAGCGTTCTGAAACAATCTGCTCTTTCAAGCTTTGCCAGTCTGGAATCGACGGTTTTTCATATTTTATACGCCGAAAATGAATGGGCGACCAGATTAAAATATGAGGATGCCAGATTTAATCCGACAATGACGTATCAAAAATCGACGGCTGAACTGTTTGCTGAATTTATACGACAATCAAAAGAGTTATCCGACTATGTCGCCAATCTTTCAAGCCCGGATTTAACGGAAGTCGTATCTTTTTCAGTGCCGGGTTTTGGCGAATTCAGTATGAAACGATTTGAAATGCTTCAACAGTGTTTCAATCACAGCACTTATCATCGGGGACAAATAGTTACGCTCGGCAGAAATCTAAAAATCACCGACGCGCCGGCAACCGACTATTTCTTTTATCTTGAAGAAAATAAATCCGCAGGCAAAGTTATTTAAGATTTTCCGCCATATTTATCAAAAGATGCGGCTCGATTCTGGTTTTGTAAAAAAGGACGTTTTCGCTTTCCCAGAGCGGTTCTTCGCGGCTGCCGCGCAATTCCTGCGAGGCGGCGAAAATAAATTTTTGGAAATTGGCGGCGCGAAATTCTTCCAGACGTTTTTTTAAAGATTTCGGCGTCCAGAAGCCTAAAACGTCCGTGTAAATTTTTTCGTTTTCCGGCGAAACCAAGACCAAATCGGGAATAAAAGCCGTTTTGCCCAAATCGACGACTTCGCGATTTTCTTCCAGCCGCCAGCCGGATGCGGATTTCTCCCAAGCCTTTTTTAGTTTTTCGATGTCGGGATTTTTGTATGGCGGCTCGTCGAAATAGCAGGAATTCAAATCGGTCTGCTCGCTGGAAATTTCATAAAAAACATTGCCTTCTTTATGCGCGATTTCCGCGCGCATTTTCCAGCCCGCACAGAGAAGCAGCGCGGGCAGAAAAACCGCCATCCGGATGCCGTATTTCTGCGAGCGGTGAAAAAGCGACGCCGCGCCGGTCAAGGTGATTTCGTAACCGTTCGCGGCGTTTCCCTCGACGAGATGAATCAAGCCGAAATGTTTTATCCAGCCGAAAATCGCGCGATAACCGCTTGAATCATTCGGCGCGACGCGGATTTTCAGCTCGACGCATTTATAAAGCAAAGCCTGCGCCTGCGCCAGATTGTAGCGGTCAAGTAAATCTTCGGGCGCGATGAATTCAAAAGAAATTAATCGCTGATTGCCCGATAAATCGGCGTAGAGATTCGAGTAAATCGCCGCCGCATCGGTTTCGAATTCGTCGGCGACCGTGCGCAAAATTTCCTCGCGTCGTTCGGAATCAGGCAAAACCGGCTGAAAGGCGCGCGCCGCGAGAAAAACTTTTTGGCGAATTTCTTCCGGCTCGGCGACGCTCGCCGTTTCAAATTCGCATCTGTCCATCAGCAATTTGATAAAGCCGCGCAGGATTCGATAATCCGTTCCCGTGCCGACGTATTCTTCCAATTCAGCTTCCAATTCAGCGCGCGTTCTGCTCTCGAAATCCTCGAAAATCGCGATTAGATTTTCGGCATCGCGCAAAAATCCGGCGTCATTCGTGCGAATCAGACGCGGAAAAATTTTACCGCCGCGCCGCCAGTTGATGGCTAAATCGGAAGTCAACATTATTAATCAGTTTCGAGTTATTCTCGCTTAAATCTCATAATCTCAGTTCACGAAATTTTCAAGGCGTTACGGGACGAAAGCATTTGCCACCGGTTTATCGGAGGAAATGCCGAACTGCACGGCGGTAAAACCTTGCGCAGACCGCAATAAATACCACGTGCCGTCTCGATAAACCGCTAAATCCGCTTTGCCGTCGCCGTCATAATCGGCAGGCGCAGGCAAATCGGTCTGGATTCCGAATTGAATTCCCGAAAAACCCGCCGTCGTTCCGAGCCAATACCAAACGCCCGTCGATGGTCGAAAGACAGCCACATCGGATTTCCCGTCGCCGTCATAATCAGCCGCGACCGGCTTGTCTTCCGCTATTCCGAATTGTACGGCGGTAAAGCCCTGCGCCGAGCGCAGCAGATACCAGGCGCCGTTTTCCGGTCGGAAGACGGCGACGTCGGTTTTGCCGTCGCCGTCATAATCGGCGGGGACAGGTTTATCGGTCGAAACGCCAAACTGCACAGCGGAAAACCTCTGAAATATCCAATTCCAAAAATACCAGGTTCCGTTCGAAGGACGATAGACCGCCATTTCCGCCGCGCCGTCGCCGTCGTAATCCGCCGGAA
>DASVWG010000018.1:0-5657 GCA_036389695.1 Pyrinomonadaceae bacterium | reverse complement strand
CGGATGGACGAAATGCCGGATTCGAGCTGGCAGGCTTTATAAGCGGGAAACTTCCGGGCGCGGAATTTCTTAGACGGTTACTCTGATATTTTAAGGCGAGAGGATGAATTAATGTTTGAAGTAGATGTTATGCCCAAAACAATTCTTATTGTCGAAGATTATGCCGATTCCCGCAGCCTGATGCGGTTTATGCTGGAATCGAACGGTTACGCGGTGATAGAAGCTTCGAACGGTCAGGAAGCGGTCGATACGGTCAAATCGCACGTTCCCGATTTGATTTTGATGGATATGTCGATGCCCGTCATGGACGGTTTGGAGGCGACGCGGATTCTCCGCAAATACGATGCGACCGCGCGCTTGCCGATTATCGCCGTCACCGCTTACGGGAAATCCTATTACCGGCAGGCGATAGAAGCCGGCTGCGACGATTTAGTCAACAAGCCGCTCGACCCGCGCGTGCTGGAGCCTATTCTGGATCAATATCTCGGGCATTAATCTTTTTTAATTGCCGGATAACCTGAAAAAGCGCGAAATAAGAACGATTCTTATTTCGCGCTTTTTATTAATTTGGAAATCGAGCCGGACAGGTTAAAATCCAGACAGAAATGCTTTCGATTATCGCCAAAATCTGTCTGATATTGTTTCTCGTCGCCGTGCCGTTTCTGTTTTACGGCTTCGGCAGGGAAACGCTCGCGCTGGTTCCGCACATCTCGCTCGGCAATACTCGATGGTTTGCCTTTCTGGTCGGCGCTCTGGTTTTTATTCCGAGCCTGTTTATTGCCAGGCGTCTTTTTCCGGCGACCTGGTCGTATCTCGAAACGCTCGAACACGAATTGACGCACCTGCTCGTCGGCTTGCTTTTTCTGAAGATTCCGGTCGGCATTCGCGTCAGCGCGCACGAAGGCGGCGAAGTTCGCCAAATCGGACTCGGCACGACCGGACACACATGGGTCACGCTCGCGCCGTATTTCTTCCCGACGGTTTCGCTGGCGGTTTTGATTTTCGCTTATTTCGCCAATTTAAATTCGCGCCTGCTGCTCGGAATCTTAGGCTGGACGACCGTTTTTCACCTGGTCACGAATTGGAGCGAGACGAGCTTTCGCCAGCCTGATTTGCAGAAAGCCGGCTTGCTGAAAACGCTTCTGATTCTGCCCGTTATGAATCTGATTTGCTACGGCTCGGTGCTGGCATATGTGGCGGGCGGCGGAAAAGGTTTCGGCGCATTTTGGTATCAGGGTTTAGTGTCGTCATTCGGTTTGTTGAAACACGCGATTACATTTATCATTTAATATTTATCAGTTATCATTTATCATAGAAGGCTGAACATTGGTCAATGATAAATGTTCGATAAATCTCCGGCGCATTCGTCTAGTGGTTAGGACGCAAGATTCTCAATCTTGAAACAGGGGTTCAATTCCCCTATGCGCTACCAACCGTATTTTTTTAACCGCTTAAAACCGGAAAATGTAAAAATCGCCTGTGAATCTGTTATAGGATTCACAGGCGATAAATTATTGGCGGAATATTGAGAGATAAGGCGTTTAATCCGCAGTTTCGGATTTTATAGCTTGAACGGTGGGCGTTCCAAGGAAATAAAAGGAGCAGCTGAGCCAGCGTCGCCTTTTTATTTCTAGGGCTATGCCGACCGATTACGGATTGACCGGCGAGCCGTTGCTGACAACACGCGTCGTCGCGTCGAAGGTCGGAGCCGCAGCCGTCTGGTTGGCGTAGATAACGCCCGATTCGTTCGTCGCAAAGCTGCGCGTGCCCGTGCCGCTGATGCCCGTGCCGTGCTGGTTCGGAATCGCCGTCGCGTCATACAGCGCAGGCGAAGTTGCGGTGCGAGCCGTGGTAGTTACTGCATACGTGTAGCCGCTCTTGTTGCCGGCTGCCAGAACGCCGTCAATCATGCCGCCCGTATTAAGCTGTGCCAGCGAACCGTAGTCGCCCTGTCCGAGCGTGGTCTGATAAGTGGCTTGCGCGCCCGAAAGTGTGCGCAGGCTGGAAACCGCCGAAGCTTCATTCGCCGCGCGACGCGAGGCTAAAAGGTTCGGGATAGCGATGGCGGCGATGATGCCGATGATGACGACGACGATTAAAAGTTCGATCAGCGAGAAGCCTTTTTGGTTGGTTTTCATGTTCTTTCAAATTCTCCTTGGAAATTCTTTTGGTCTTAAATTTTTTCTACCTTGTCTCAGGCAGTGCTACTTAAAACAATCTCCGTGCCAAAAGCGGAAATACGTGAAAAAGCCGAAAAACTGTTGTATTTACAGGGTTTAAACGGTTCGGTCAAATTGACGGAACGGCAAAAACAGGCTTCCGCGAAGTGTTAAATAACAGTATTTGGCATCCGGTGAGTGACGAATTTTGTCAGAAGCCAAGCGAGGAATGTAGGGGCACGCCCGCGTGCCTGCCCAATGAGCGCAGCGAATAAGCGTTTAATAAAAATAGCCACGAAACTACACGAAAAGACACGAAATAAATGATAAAAATATTTCGTGTCTTTTTCGTGTAGTTTCGTGGCTAATCTTTTTTTCGCGCTCACGCGCTCATTGGGCAGGCACAAGACCTGCCCCTACAAATTCCTTATTCGCCCGAGCCGCGCATTTGCGCCGAGAGCGTTCTAATACTGTGTTTGTCGAGCAGATGCCGCAGTGAGCGCACCTGCATTTGCAGAAGCTCGGCGGCGCGCGTCTGGTTTCCGCCGGTTCTTTTTAAGGCTTCCAGCACGTAGGTTTTTTCCAGATTATCCAGATGCGTGACCAGGTTGATGCCGTCGTCCGGCAAATCGAATTCGGCTTTGATGCGTTCGGGATTGTAGTTGGTGATGTGTTCGGGCAGGCGCTCGGGCTGAATGACGTCGGTTCTTTCCAGCGCGACGGCGCGCTCAATCGTGTGTTCCAGCTCGCGGACATTGCCGTGCCAGGTGTAATTTTCCAGAATCTGTTCGGCGCGCTCGCTGATGGTCAGACTTCTGCCCGTCTGGTCACAGTATTTTTTTATAAAATGACTGACTAAAGAAGCAATATCTTCGCGGCGCTCGCGCAAAGGCGGCAGGGAAATCGGGATGACCGAGATGCGATAAAAAAGGTCTTCGCGGAAGCTGCCGTCGGCGGTCATCGCTTTTAAATCGCGGTTGGTCGCGGCGATAACGCGCGTGTCAATCGGCAATTCCTCGTGCGCGCCGACAGGACGCACGCGGCGTTCCTGCAAAACTCTGAGAAGCTTAACCTGCATCGCGGGCGACATCTCGCCGATTTCGTCGAGAAAAATCGTGCCTTTGTGCGCGGCTTCAAAAAGCCCTTTGCGATTGGCGTTCGCGCCCGTAAACGAGCCTTTCATATAACCGAACAGCTCGCTTTCGAGCAAGGTTTCGGTAAACGCGCCGCAGTTTATCGAGATAAAAGGCTTTTCGGCGCGCGGCGACATATCGTGGATGGCGCGGGCGACGAGCTCTTTTCCCGTTCCCGATTCGCCGGTGATTAAAACGGTCGATTGCACTTCGGCGACGGTTTCAATCATTTGATAAACCGCCTGCATTTTATCCGAATGACCGATGATGTTTTTGATGCTGCCGCGCTCGCGCTGCGCTCGTTTGAAAGCGCGGTTTTCGACGATGAGAGCCTGCTTGTCGAGCGTCTTTTTAACGATTAGTTTCAGTTCTTCGACATCGAAGGGCTTCTGGATAAAATCGTCTGCGCCAAGCTTGAAGGCTTCGCGGGCGGTTTCGACCGAAGCGAAAGCGGTCATCATCACGACGCCGACGTCGGGCAGAATCTCGCGCACCGCGCGCAGCATCTCGATGCCGTCCATATCCGGCATTTTGACGTCGGAGATAATCACCTCGGCGGGTTCAATCTGAAGCTTTTCCAAAGCCTCAAACCCGTTGGTCGCCGTGCGCACGCTGTGCCCTTCGCCCTCGAAAACGAGGCTTAAAAGCTGCCTGTAACTTTGTTCGTCATCAACAATCAGTAAATTTGACATCGGAAATTTATTATTTAAAAAATAAGCGGGAATTGAAAATGATGGAAAGCCGAAAGTTTTAGCCGCATCTATTCTCACAGAAAACCGTCTATTTTTTCAAGGGAAATTTTAATAACCGCGCGTGAAAAGAATTTTCCCGACCGGAGAAAAAGCGCCGCATTGCCGTCAAGCTATAAAGAAAAATGATTTTTCAATAAAGAAAAGAAGTTTTTCCTCAGGCTTTAAAAGTTTTTCGCTAAGCCGGAAAAGTTTTTACCTACTCTGGAAAAGTTTTTACTTAGTCTTAAAAACTTTTTGCCTAATCTGGAAGAGTTTTAGTCTACTCTGGAAAAACTTTTGTCTACTCTTAAAGACTTTTTGTCTACTCCGGAAAAGTTTTTGCCTAGTCTTTAGAAGTTTTTTGCTAATCTTGAAAAGTTATTTCCTGAGTAAAAATAGTTTTTCTCACGGGAAAAATAAATTTTGCCTTTTACCTTTTGCCTTTTGCCTTAATTCCTCTCATTCGATTTCACGGTCAGAAAGCTTTCGAGACGCGACGGCTGCGTGGCGGCTTCGCCGTTTTCCATTTCAATCGAGCCGTTCGGCATCCGGAAATCGGTCGGCAGTTCGACGGTGATGGTCGTGCCGTCGTTTTCGCGGCTGCGAACGTTGATGGTGCCGCCGTGGTCGCGGACGATTTGATAGACGATTGAAAGCCCCAGACCTGTCCCGCCGGTCGTCGAATCGGAAAAAGGCTCGAAAAGCCGCTCGACCTGTTCGGGCGACATCCCGCAGCCGGTGTCGGTAAAGATAATCTGGATGCGTTTGCTCGGCAGATTAACCAGCGCGACCGACAATTTTCCGCCGTCGCGCATCGCGTAAATCGAGTTTCGCGCCAGATTCCAGAAAATTTGTTTCAATTGCGTCGGGTCAGCCGAAATCAAAACCGGATTTTCCGGCGTGTCAAATTCGAACGAGTGATTTTCCTGCACGTCCGGGCTGTGTTTCAGAAGCGTAAACGTATCCTGAATCGCCTCGCGCACGTCGATTTCCGAAAAATTGCTGACGCGCGGGCGGGCGTAAGTCAGAAAATTCGTGATGATTTTGTTCAGGCGGTCGGATTCGCGCAGGATGATTTCCATCAGGCTGGCTTGCGCCGTGTCGGGCGGCGTCTGCGATTGCAGAACCTGAATCGCGCCGCGCATCGCGCCGAGCGGGTTGCGAATCTCGTGCGCCAGACCGGCGGCGACGCGTCCGACCGCCGCGAGACGGTCTTTGCGGCGCACGCTTTCTTCCATCGAGCGCACCTCGGTCAAATCCTGAAACGTGATAATCAAGCCGCTCATCTCGCCCGTTTCGCTATAAAGCGGCGAAATTCCGTAGCCGACGTGAACGGCAAAGCCTTCGGGCGTAATCAAATCCGTTTCGTGGCGCGGCAGAGGCTCGCCTTCGAGCGTCGCGTCGAGCGACGGAACAATCGATTGCTCGATGTTGCCGAACAGCGAAAAAATCGTTCTGCCCTGCATCTGTTCGGCTTTGTAGCCGGTGATTTCTTCGGCGGCGGTGTTGAAAGTGTAAATGTTTCCTTCCAAATCGGTCGTGATTAAGCCGGAACGAATCGATTCGACGATTCTTTCGTGCAGAGCGCGCAGGTTTGCCAGCGATTTGGTCGCTTCTTTGAGCTGCTCGCCCGA
>DASVWG010000017.1:0-10317 GCA_036389695.1 Pyrinomonadaceae bacterium | reverse complement strand
GGATTTTAAAAAGCGGCGGAGACGAAACATTGGCTTTGCCGAAACATTTTTCGCCCGATGTTTTTCATCAAATCCGTTTTCTGAAAATCAAAAATAAAATCGTTTTACAGCTTGAGATGGAAACTCTCGGCATCGTGAACGCGCCGCCAATGGATGCGGGCAAAATCGCTTTGTCCGTCCGAAACGCTGCGGTCGCTTTCGATATGGCGCGCTTTACCGTTTTGTAAAAACAGCATTTACAGGCGTTGATAAAAAGTTTTTAGCTAGCAACTTGACGGAAAATATAATCGTCTCACCGAAAGATTTTTGCGATTTTGTTTTTGAAACTCACCTGAGCGTTTGCCAATTATAAAATTCAAACGTAAGATTTCAGAATCAAAGTCCAACCCTGGTTTTTTCTATTTTAAGCAAAACAATTTCAAAGAGGAATTTTTCCTTTGATTACCACAGCAGATTTACTGAAACCTGAAGCCAGAGATTTTATCTGGGCAGCCGGCATCGAAGACACATTTGTTCCGCAGGTCAGGCGCGGGCATCGCGCGCTGGACGAATACGAATTGATGGGGCATTACCAGCACTGGCGCGAAGATTTGGCGCTCGGGCGCGAACTGGGCTTGAACGCGATGCGCTGGGGCGTGCCCTGGTATAAGGTCGAGCCGGAACCGGGCAAATTCGATTGGCGCTGGACGGACGAAGTCATCCCGTATCTGGTCGAGGATTTGAAAATCAATCCCGTTCTGGATTTGATGCATTACGGCTGCCCTTTCTGGCTCAAGCGTGAGTTTGCCAATAAGGATTATCCGGAGTACGTCGCGCGTTACGCCGCCGAATTTGCCCGCCGCTACAAAGGTTTGGTGAAATGGTATACGCCGCTGAACGAGCCGATTATCAACGCTTTGATGTGCGGCATGCGCGGGCTTTGGGCGCCTTACCTGAAAGGCGAAACGGGTTATATTCGCGTGATGCTGCAGCTGGCGAAGGGCATTATCCGCACCGTCAAAGCGATTAAGGAAATCGACCCGGAAACTATCATGGTTCACGTCGAAGCGACCGGCTTGACGCGCACCGTGCGCGAAGATTTGTCGTCGCTTGCCAATGAAGAGACGCATCGCGGCTATCTCTGCTACGATTTGATTTCGGGGCGCATCAGGCACGACCATCTGCTTTTTTCGTGGCTGGTCAGAAACGGCGCTTCGCTCAACGATTTGGACGAGGTTCAGACGAATAAAATTCCGCTCGATGTCATCGGAATGAATTTTTACCCGCAATGGTCGACGCGGCAGATTTATCTGGATAAACGCGGGCGCATCGCTTTTCGCGACGTCGAGCCGGACGGCAGCGGCTTTGTCGATTTAATCCGGCATTTTCACGGGCATTACAACGTGCCGATAATGATTACCGAAACCAGCGCCGTCGGCGCGGATGAAGTGCGCGAGAAATGGCTCGAATCGTCAATCGGAATGATAAAAAAACTGCGCGCCGACGGCGTTCCGGTCATCGGCTACACGTGGTTCCCGCTGTTTACGATGATTGATTGGCGCTATCGTTTTTCGACCGAGCCGATGGAAAATTTTTATCTGGAACTCGGTTTATACAAGTTAAATCGTGAAGCAGGCGGAAAACGCTGGCTGGAAACGCCTCTGGTCGAAAAATATAAAAGCTACATTAAATCTCCGGCTGAAGCGGTCGGAAATTTGACCGTCAAACAGGAAGAAATCGTCGAAGCTTACAGGTAAGAATCGTGAATCGTGAATAGTAAATCGTAAATTGGCTTGCCGTCGAGAAAATCAGACTGCTTTTTCACTATTTACTATTTACTATTTACGATTCACGATTCACTTTTTTAGACACGAACCTCGTCCGTCGTGGTGACGGGGCGCGTCAGAAATCCGCCAATCAAATAAACGATGCCGATTAGAACGTGGATGATATGATCCATCGTGCCTAATTCCAGCGTGCCGGGAATTAAGGCGAACAGTCGCTCAGCGCCCGTTCCGAGCAAAAAACCCACGATGCCGAGCAGTAAATAAACTCCGCCGAAAATAAGACAGAATAATCTGGCGGCGGACAGCGAACCGCGCAAACCCAGATAAAGCGAGACCGCGCCGGAAATCAAATGAATCAGATTATGCGCCGTGCTCAGATGCGTGCCCAGAAAATTGTGCGACACAAAACCGACGAGTCCGACCAGGATAAAAACGATACCCATAATCAACGCAATTGTTTTTGCCATAATTTTTATCTCCTTATGTATTTTTTAAATGCTGCAACGGAATTCAAAAAACCAATGTATTCGAAACCGGCGCGTCTCGTCTGTAATATTAATTACATAAACATCCGACCGGAATCCCGACGGAAAGCGGACGCGGCGGCAGCTGAATTCTTAATGACTGTTTGGGGAATTATGCGCCAAAAACTCGCGCTTGCCAAGCGAAAGAAATAGCTCTTCGTCCTTCGTCCTTTGTCCTTCGCAAGTTGAAGATAAATTACGCTCTGAATTTTCACTCAACCGGCGAAGGACAAAGGACTAAGGACGAATGACTATTTTCCGAATTTGGCGCGAATTTTGACGGCTCTTTCCAGCGCGTCGCTGTTTTCGAGAATCTTGAGGCGCAAATCTCTGTCCAGATTAGGGTTGTCCGCGAGAAACTTATTGACCGCCGCCAGCGCCTTTTCGTCTTTTTGCCCGCCGATAAAGGCTCCGAGCCAGCCGTTGACGAAAAAGATTTTGCGGCTGCGTTTCAGATTCGGCAGCTCGGCTAAGGCTTTTTCGAGATATGGCAAAGTCAGCTCCGAATGGCGAACGGCGTTAAACGGCACGAAAGCGGCTTCAATCCAGCTTTCGGAAATCTCTTTATTGTTCAGAAAATCGCCGAAATATTTTTCCTTCGCTTCCCGCGTTCCGAAGCCCGCGCCGACCGCATACGCATAGCGGCGCGCGTCGTCGGAAGTTTCGGTTTTCTGCAAATCCGCCAGTAATTTCGGCGCGTCAGCATCGCCCGAAACGGCGAGGCGCGTAACGATGTCGAATTTGTCCTTGGTTTTTAATTTGAAATCCTTGATTTGAGTTTTGCCGCCGAGAACGTCTTTCAAAAACAATCGCGATTTTTCGCTCGCGGCAATGTTTAAAAACGCGCGGTAAAACGTGATTCGTAACCCAAGCGTCGGCGCGTTCCGTATTTTCTCAATCAAAAGATTTTCGAGCTTTGCGGAAAGGTCAGAACCATCTGCGGTAGCGGATGGTTGAAGTTTAGCGTTTGAGACGTTTGAATTTATTTTTAAATTTTGATTAGGTTGCGTTAAACCGCCCGCTACCGCAGGCGGTTCCGACTTGATGTAATAGTTCATCGCGGTTGAAACTCGATTTAAAATCGTTTGAATCGTCAATTCGTCGGTTTCGACCGAGATGTTTTTGATGGCAAGCTCGACGTAATCTTTCGGCGCAAGTTCCGCCTCACGCACGGAGTCCCAGAGCGTGCCCCACATCATCGAGCGCAGAAACTCGTCCTTTTCGTTCTGGATATTTTTCAGAACGTAGGCACGGCTTTGGTCGTCGAGCAGAAAAATGCCGTAGCCGTAATCCTGATAGTTCGTAAAGATAAATTTCGGCGGCAGAAGGTCTTTTGCCGAAGCCTTCGATTCATTTCCAAGAAAATTTACTCCCCAGAGTTCTTCAATTTCCCTGTCGCCTTTTTTCAGAGTAATAATTTCAGTCCGCTGCCTGCCATCCTGATAAATATAAAGAAACTGTAATTTCTGCGCCCAAATCGTGTCTTCGCTCAAGCTGCTGGATTGTGAAAATACGAGCTTGATTCTGGCGGGAGTTCCCGTTAGTTTGCCGAATTTTGTCCAATTTTCGATTTTCATTCTAAAAATCGGCAATCCTCTCTGCTTGACCCAAACATTCGCCCAATCTTTCAAATTCTGCTCGCTCGCCGTTTCAAATTCTCTGACCAAATCCGTCCATTCCGCCATTTTGTATTGATATTTCTTCAAAAAGGCGCGGACTGCCGTTTGAAATTTGTCTTCGCCCAGATAAAATTCAGCCTGTTTGAGAAACGAAGGCGCTTTGCGATAGACGATGTTGCCGTAAGCGGATTTGGCGGACGACAGATTCGGAATTTCCTGATAAATCGGCGTCGTGCCTCTGGTCGAATCGGTCAGATAGGCGAGCGGTTTGTTGCGTTCATAAAAGGCTTTCCACGCGTTGTATTCGGGCAGAACTTTTTCCAGCGTTTTATACGCCATAAACTCGGCAAAGCCTTCCTTGAGCCACAAATCGTCAAACCAGCGCATCGTCACCGTGTCGCCGAACCATTGATGCGCGGCTTCGTGAAAAATGACGTTGGCGCGCGAAATATAATCGTTTTTCGTCGGCTCGCTCGGGAAAATCACGGAAGATTCGCGCAGAAAAGTCGCGCCGGCGTGTTCCATCCCGTTAAACGGAAATTCGGGAATCAAAACGAGGTCGTATTTCGAAAACGGGAATTTGAAATCGAAATAATTTTCGAGATATTTCACGGCTTCGTGGTTCAGGCGAAAAGTTTCGGCGGCGTGAGGTTTGAATTTTTCGGCTTGCGATTTGCGCACGTAAATATGATTGCCGGAGCTTAGCCTGTCCTGCGGAGTTTTAATGGACATCTCTATAACATTCGATTTGTTGTAAGAATTTTCAAAGAAAACTTCAAAATTGCCGGCGGCAAAGGCGAAAACGTAAGTGCTAATCGGCTTTGTTTCTTCAAATTCAAAACTCGCCACGCCTTGCCGTTCCAATTCCGCCTCGCGTTTTTGTTTCTCAATTTTGAATTTTTCCGCCGCTGCCTTAAAAGCAGGTAAAAGTTCCGGCGCTTTACTATTATTTGAAACAACTTTCCAATCTTTCGGCGCTATCACATTCAATTGAAATCGCGCCTTCAAGTCCGGCTGGTCAAACACCGGAAACGCCGTGCTGGCGTCCGACGGAACAAACAGCGAATAGACGTATTCCGCGCCGTCCTGCTTGTCAACATAACGCGTGATTGCCGCGCCCGACGTTTTTATCGGCGAGGCGAACTCGATTTTGATGACGTTTTCGCCCGGCTTTAACAAAAATCTCGAAACGCCGAGATGCTCGTTGGAGACATAATAATTGAGTATATCGCTGCCGCCAATCGGCGAAACGGTTTTGTCATTAACCTCGACAACTTTCGCATACGGCTTATCTTTATCATTCTGAAACTGCGTCGTGCGCCAATCCAAAATCAAATCGTTTTTCGCGCCTTCTTCGGTCAGATTAACGCGAATTTCAAGTTTGCCTTTCATCAGCGGCGCTTGCTTTTCGAGCCTGAGGTCTAATCCGTAACGCACGTCCGAATAATTCGCCGCGCGCCATTTTGCCAGCGTTTGCGACACGCCCGGTTCGACAGGCGAAGTTTGCGGATACATAGTCATCGTCAATAAAAACACGAAAAGCAGGAGTCTCAGAAACATAAAATTTATATTTTCACGCGGAACAGTTTTTGTGAAAGCCTCAAAAAAATTTAGGCGACAACTTTCCGAAAAAGGTTGCCGCCCGTCGATAATTTTAGTTTACCGGAAGATTACAGATTGAAATTGAAATTCACGAAACCTTTCGCCTTGACCGGCTGACCGTCTCTGACAAACGGTTTGAATCTCCATTTTTTCAGCGCGTCCGACGCGGCTCGCTGCAAAAGCGGCGGACCGGAAGTATTCTGCACGGCGGCGACCTGTCCCTGTTCGTCAATCGTGACTTCGACTTTGACCATGCCGGTCATCCGCAGCGTTTTCGCCTGCGGCGGGTAAACCGGATTGACCTTCGACGTCGCGTATTCGACTAAAGAGCCGACCTGCATCGGCGTTGTGTCGCCGGTCTTCGGCGTCTGATTACTATTTTCCGCGACGGTTTCGGCGCTCGTGTTCGGCGTATTGACGCGGCGTTCTCTGCCCGGAGTTTTCGGCGCGTTGTCGGCGGGATTGACGTTCGGCGTCAGCGGTTTTTCCGTAATGGTTTCCTTCGGAGTTTCCGTCTTATTAGTGTTTTCCGCGACGGTCTTTTCCGGAGCGGTTACGGTTTTTTGCGTTTCGGGAACAGGCTCCAGCTTAATGTTGTTTTTCTCGCCGGTGTTTTCCGTTTTGGTCTCGGTTTTCGGCGCGACCGGATTGGAAGTCGGAATCAGATTCGGCTGGGTTTCCGTTTTGACGGGCGTCGTGGACGGCACGGAATTTGTGTAAGTCGGCTGATTTGATGCGACGGTGTTGGTGTTCGGGACGTCGTCGCCGGCGGCATTTAAAACCGTGCTGCGCGACGTCATCAAGCCCTCGCGGGCGTCGGCGACTTCTTCTTTCCAGCGCTTCGCGTCGTAATCGTCGCGCGCCAGAACGATGCGCGCGTTTGAAGATTCTTCCAAAAGCGCGAACGCGTCGGAAGCTTTTTTCTTATCCGTGCTCGCGGCTTTCGTCTGCGTGATAACCAATTCCACGGTTTCGCGCATTTTCTCGACGTCGGCAATCGCTTCCGGCGTCAGGTTGCGGTCGTTCATCATTAAACCGAGCGATTTATAGCGTTCCTGCTGGTTGCGCGCGCCTTTGACGACCTGCGCGGCGACGGCAAAATAATTTTGCGCGGCATTCGGTTTATTGGCGGTCTGCGCCTTGTAAAGCTCGGTTAAAAAAGCCTGTGCGCGTTTGTAATCGCCCTGTTCGAGATAGCAGTTCATCAACATCACGTTGACGACGCTGTGCACGGTCGGGTCATTGATTTCGCGGCGGATTCCTTCAAGCTCGTATATCGCGGCGGCGTAATTTTTGACGGCGATGGCGGCTTTCGCCTTCGTCACGCGCCCTCTCATTACATCGGCAGAAGTGGTTGACTGCGCTAAAACTCCAACAACACTAAATAAAACCAAGAAAACGACAGCACCTAACAGGCGGACGTTTAGCGGCATTTCGGTTTCCTCCTTCTGGGTTAAATATTTCTGAAGCGAACCGTGATTTGTTCACTTTTCCAACAAACAATCTTTTTATTTTGCCTTTCAAAACTCATCTGAAACAAGTATTAGATTCTTGCCCGTTCTAATTTGATAAACTCTTGATGATTTTTTGGCGGTAAAGGTTTGCGTCTTTCTTTATAGCATTTTCGTCGAGCGTTAGCAAACGTTTTTCGCGCATTATTACTTTTCCGTTGATAATGACCGTGTTTACATCGGCGGCTTTGGTCGCGTAAACGAGGTGAGAATAGTAGTTATAGAAAGGCGTCTGGTGCAAACCGTTAAAATCGACGAGCACGATGTCGGCGCGTTTTCCGGCTTCGAGCGAGCCGATAAGATTTTCCAGATGC
Source organism: Pyrinomonadaceae bacterium (assembly GCA_036389695.1). Taxonomy (GTDB): domain Bacteria; phylum Acidobacteriota; class Blastocatellia; order Pyrinomonadales; family Pyrinomonadaceae; genus JALZHR01. The sequence goes on along the minus strand of DASVWG010000017.1, from coordinate 2,981 downwards.
AGGGCGCGCGCGCCGCCGACGGTCGCCATCATAAAGGCTTGCTCGGCGTTGACCACTTTCGGGTCGTTCGCATAAAGCTTGTGCAGCTTCGCCGCCGAATCCATCTCTTCCCACATATCGAGGTCGTTGTTCGACGCCGCGCCGTCCGTGCCCAAACCGAGTCTTAAATCTTCTCTGAGCATCTGCGGAACGGGCGCGACGCCGGACGCGAGCTTCATATTCGACTGCGGATTATGCGCGACGCCGACGTTGAGCGATTTTAAAATCTGAATCTCATTCGAATTGGCGTAAACGACGTGCGCAGCGATTGTCCGGTTATTTAAAAACCCGATGCGGTTCAGATATTCGACCGGACGCGCGCCGTATTGTTTGGAAATATCGTTAACCTCTTTCTGCGTTTCGGCAACGTGAATAACGACCGCCGCATTCAATTTATCAGCGAGATTTTTTATCGCCCGCAGATGGTCGGTCGTCAGCGTATAAGGCGCGTGCGGCGCGAGCGCGGGCACGATGAGCGCGTGATTTTTCCATTTATTGACGTAGCGTTCGCTGTAGCGCATCGCTTCTTCGGGCGTTTTGTTGTCGGCGACGGGAAACTGAATAATCGTTTCGCCCAAAACTCCGCGCACGCCGGCTTTCGCGGTTTCGTCGGCGATGGCGTCCTCGAAATAATACATATCGCAATAGGTCGTCGTGCCGCCGCGAATCATTTCCGCCAGCCCCAGACGCGTTCCGGCGCGGACGAAAGCTTCCGTCACGTTTTTCGCTTCGGCGGGAAAAATGTATCTCGTCAGCCAGTCGTTTAAATCCAAATCGTCGGAAATCCCGCGAAAAAGCACCATCGGAACGTGCGTGTGCGTGTTGATTAAACCGGGAATAATGACTTTGCCGTTGGCGTTAATGGTTTGACGCGCGCGAAGATTTTTCGTCACGGCGGCGCGTTTGCCGACCAGCGCGATTTCGCCGTTTTTCACGACGACCGCGCCGTCTTCAATCACGCGGCGGTCTTTGTCCATCGTCACGACCGTGCCGCCGACGATTAATAAATCGGCGTTCCAGCTCGGAATATTTTTCTGCGGCAGCGGCTGTCTCTGGGCAAAAACGGACGGCGGAAGGATTAAAAGAAGCGAAACGGATACGATAAATAAAATTTTCAACTTTTCCATAGCTGAATTTAAAATGAATCAGCCGAAAAAAGCAAAGGGAAAGTGAAAAAGTGGAAAGGTGAAAAAGTGAAAAAGCGACTTGAACTCAAGCTGCAAAACCTTTTTCACTTTTACCCTTTTTCACTTTTTCACTTTCTTCAGGTTACTTGCAAGACCAAACGGAGCTGCCGTTGAGAACCGCCAGCGCGCCGCTTCCGCCCGACGTGCAGGGCGACGTGCCCGGATTGCAGTTCGAGCAATAAACAGTCGTTCCGGCTTGCGCCTGCCCGAAATCCGACGAAGTTATCTGCGCCAGCGTAAACGAAGGAAGCTGAAACGGCGCGTCCGAGAAATAAAATCCGCGAAACGGATGCGACTGCGAGCCGGTAAACGTCAGCCAGCCGCGCGTGTCCCGCGTGATGTCGTAAACGTGCGGGCTTTGTCCCATTCTTATCAGCGGCTTAATCGGCGTCAAGCCGTCATTATCAACCGTGACCGACAGAATCGGTCTGGAATTGGCGACCGCGCCCGTCGTCGCTTCCCTGTCGTCGCCCTTGATTTCAAGGTCGCCTTTCATCTTGTTGGTAATCGAGGCGAGCTCCTGCACGACCGTGCCGCCGCTTAATTTTTGCTCTTTCGGCTGTCCGGTCTGGAAAACTATCGTCCCGCTTCCCTGAAAACCTGCCTGGTCGAGCGGAATCGGGTTATTGCTCGAATCTCTGCCGCACGGCGCGCTCGGGTCGTAAGCGTGCGCCAAATCCTGACAGAAACGGTCGCCGGTCGAATAGATTCGCACGCCGGAAACGGTCGTCACGGTTTTGCCCCAATATTGATTGCCGGTCGAAACAAACGTCACGCGCCCGTTAATGTTTACCGGGTCGCCGAAACCGCTGTTGATTATCGTCAGGGTGTTTCCGTAAGTTCCGTAATTCGTGCCGTAGTTGATGGATTCGGTGGCTCTTTCGGACGAAGAATTCAAGATAGTCAAGCCGCCGACGGCGATGGCTTTAATAAAAGTTCCGCCGCGCGCCGCGTTGCTGTAATCGATTCCGCCGCCGAAGCTGTTTTCAATCAAAACGCCGCCCGCCTGATTGATAACGATGCCGTCCGAGCGCGGATTCGTTCCCTGCGCGCCGGCTCCGGTCAGATAGAAAACCGAGCTGGCGATTCTCCAATCCGTGTCGTAAGTGCCGATTTCGATGCCGGCGCTGGTGTTGTCGTTAAAAGAGCAGTGGTCGACGGTCACGTAATCGACGTGCCATAGAACGTCCGTGCCATACCCGTGAAAATAAAGCCCTTTGCTGAATTGCGTAAAGGCTACATTTTGAAAAGTGATATGCTGGCTGTCCGAGCCGCTGCGATATATTCCGACCGCTTCGACGCCGTAGGTGCCGGTCTGCGATTCGGCTTTCAGATTGATGTCGGAAATCTTCACGCCGTAGACGCATTCGCCGATTCTGAACAAAGGCTTGTTCGAGCCTCGGAGCACAATCGTCGAATTGGTTTTCGAGTAAGTGCCGACATAGTAATTATTTGAAGTGGACGAAGACATTCCCGAAGTTCCTTTGACAATCACGCCGGGCGGCAAAACGAGCGTCGAATCGACCGGATAGACGCCTTCGGGAAAGTAGACCGTTCCGCCCTGCTTGGCTCCGGCATAGACGAGCGCGTTTTGAATCGCCGTCGTGTCGTTGGCTGAAGTATTCGAGACGCCGCCGACGCCGTTGTAGCCGTTGCCGAGCGCGCCGAAATCCTTGACGTTGTAAAATCCGGTGGTATTGGTGTTTGCCAGCCAGGTCCAGGTCTTGGTGGTGGTCGCGGTGTAAGTTACCGTTA
>DASVWG010000016.1:0-4973 GCA_036389695.1 Pyrinomonadaceae bacterium | reverse complement strand
TAGGTAGTGTTCGAAAACCTTGTCAAGATTTTTTTAACTCGTCATTTGAAACTAACCACGACATTCGTCAAACGAAATCTGCCGCTGCCCAAGGTCAGACTCTTTCCCTGATTTCAACCAAAAGTGATAAGCGGTTAGTTTTATTTGCCGAATTCGGCAGGCGACCTCGTTTTCGGCGACGCTCGACGCTAATCTTTTGTCTCTCAGGGCTTTCGGCAAAGCGGAAGGCGGCGAAAATATTATTGACTTTCCCGGGCGCAGAATCTATCGTTAGATGGATGCGAAATTCTTAAACTTTCGTTTGTCGCGCGGCGTCAAATGAACAGTCGTTTTATCCCGTTATAAATTTTTGAAGAGAAGTAAGGAGTTTTGAAAAGCATGCAAACTCGAAAGCTGATTTTGCTGAAACTTTCCGTCATCGGCTTAATCGCTGTCATCGCCGCCGCCGGTTTTTTCGGTTTCTTTAATAATTACAACAAAACGCGGGCTTCCGCCTCGGGTCCGACGCCGGGACACACGGGCGCGCCGAATGAAGCCAACTGCACGGCTTGCCACGGCGACTTCGCGGTTAATTCGGGACCGGGCGGCGTCGCGATTAACGGAATTCCCGCCAATTATCGCCCGAATCAGCAAATCTCGATTTCGGTCACGACCAGCCAGGAAACCGCCGTTGTTTTCGGTTTTCAGTTGACGGCGGTCGATAATCTGGGCAGACAGGTCGGCACTTTCACGCTGCCGACGCAAAATCCGCCGCAGACGCAGATAATGGAAGGCATCATCAATAATGGAATTCGCCGCTACGTCGAGCACACGATTGACGGCATTATCCCGACGCAGTTCGGCTTTAAAACGTGGAATTTTACGTGGACGGCGCCGAATACGCGCGTCGGTCGCATCTCTTTTCACGCGGCGGGCAATGCCGCCAACAGCGACGGCACGACCAACGGCGACTATATCTACACGACTTCGCGCAGCGCTTTCGCCGGAACGCTGATTTCCAATTTCGACGGCGACTCGAAATCCGACATTACGGTTTTTCGTCCTTCTACGGGAAGCTGGTATAGCCTGAACAGCTCGAATAATCAATTCGTCGCGACGCAGTTCGGCGCAAGCGGCGATAAGGTCGTGCCCGGCGATTACGACGGCGACGGCAAGACGGATTTCGCCGTCTGGCGTCCGGCGGACGGCACGTGGTATCTGCTCAGAAGCCAAGCCGGATTTACCGCTTTCCAATTCGGGACAAACGGCGATATGCCCGTCAGCGGCGATTTCGACGGCGACTTGAAAACCGATTTGACCGTGTTTCGCCCTTCGACCGGAAGCTGGTATCGCATCAATAGTTCCAACAGTCAGTTCATCGCGACGCAGTTCGGCGCAAACGGCGATAAACCCGCGCAAGGCGATTACGACGCCGACGGCAAAACCGACATCGCGGTTTTTCGCCCTTCGAACGGTTACTGGTATATCCTGCGCAGCACCGACAGCCAGTTTCTGGCGATTCAATTCGGGACAAACGGCGATAAGCCCGCGCCGGGCGATTACGACGGCGACGGCAAAACCGACCAGGTCGTTTATCGCCCGTCCGACGGCGCGTGGTATCTGCTCAGAAGCACCGCCGGATTCACCGCCTTCCAATTCGGCATCTCAACCGATAAACCCGCGCCCGCCGACTACGACGGCGACGGCAAAACCGACGTCGCCGTTTATCGCGACGGCGCGTGGTACATCCTGCCGAGCACCGGCGGCTTCACGGCGGTCAATTTCGGCGTCGCCGGAGACATTCCCGCGCCGTCCGGCTATATAGCGGAGTGAGGGATGAAGGATGAAGGATGAGGGATGAAAAGAAAGACGAAAAGCAAAGTGTTGAGCTAAATCGACAGGATTTAAGAAAAAGACTGAAAGAATATGCTTTGCGGGTAATTCGTCTTTACGAAGCTTTGCCGAAAAACGGCGCGGTTCATGTCATCTCACATCAGCTGTTGCGTTCGGGCACTTCGCCCGGCGCACAATATCGCGAAGCCTGTCGTGCTAAATCCGACCCGGACTTCATCAGCAAAATTGAAGGGTTTTGCAGGAACTTGATGAAAGTGATTATTGGCTTGAGCTTCTGGTCGAGGGCGGTTTCGTTTCGGAAAATAAACTAAAATCTTTGTCGGATGAAACTCAAGAACTGATTTCCATCTTCGTCACAATAGTCGTAAACACAAAAAACAAAAATAAAAGATGAAGGATAAGGGAATTCATCCCTCATCCCTCATCCTTCATCCCTTCTACCGCGCCGCCGTCGTTGCCGCGCGTCCGCCGCCTTTGATGTTCATTTCGTTTAAAATCCAGCCCGCGCCGCCGAGTTTTTCGGTGACGAAAAGGACGTAGCGAATATCGACCGCAATCGTGCGACCGTAATCGGGGTCAAAGAAAATATCGTTGCCCAAGCCTTCGTAGTTGCCGTCGAAAACGATGCCGACCTGTTCGCCGTTGCCGTTCAAAACGGGACTGCCCGAATTTCCGCCGATGATGTCGGTCGTCGCCAGAAAGTTGACCGGAACGCTGTCGCCGACGCCGTAACGTCCGAAATCGCGGTTGCGCTGAAGTTCTTTCAGCCGTTGCGGAACGTCGAAAGGCTCTTCGCCCGTGTCTTTTTCAATCACGCCTTTCAAGGTCGTGAAAGCCGCGTAAGTGACGGCTTCGCGCGGTTTGTAGCCGCGCACGTTGCCGTATGTGAAACGCAAAGACGCGTTCGCGTCCGGATACGGTTTCGCGCCGCGCATCTCGCTCATTCCCTCGACGTATTGATAACGCAGAAGGTTGGCTTCCTGGGCAAAGCGCGACAGGCGCGCCGCGATTTGCGCCTGCTCCGCCGCCAGACCGCTCATAATTTCGACGACGTGCGGGTATTTTTTGTTCAAATCTTCAAACTTCATATCATAGAGCGCGAAGATTTTCTGCGGCGTGTTGAAGTCTTCTTTTTCCGCAATCATCTCGGCGAAAGTTTCTTCCGCCGCGCGGCGCTGTTTGCCCTGATAGCGGTTAAAAGCGTTTTCGACGGGCGCGAATTTCTGATTGGCGGGCAGCTCGGCGATGGCGCGCAGGAAATATTTAATCATCTCGCGTTCGAGAATCGGCTCGCGGTTCTGGAAGGCGGACGTAATCTCGCCGCGTTTTTCGTCCGTCAAAGCGATGCCTTTCGAGACGGCGTTGACGGCGTCGAAAATTTGTTTGAAAACCGGCATAATCGCCGTGTTCGGAAACGTGCGCAAAACGCGGTCGCGCGCCGAAGTCGCGTAGTATGTCGTGTAGAGATTGTTGAATTTCGGCAGCAGCTCGCCGTATTTCGCCTGACGCGACGGATTGGCTGCCACCCACGCGGCAAATTTCGCTTCGTCGGCTTTGCGCTTGTTGATAATGTCGGCGCGCCTCATCGACGCCACGCCGCCTTCAAACGCCTTGACGGTGTTGTTCAGGCTGAAAATCTCGCCCTGCAGCTTGATGCGTTTGTCCTCGTCGTCTTCACCGACTTTTTTCAAAGCGTCAGACCACGCCCGGACGTAATCGACGATAAACGGAAAGTTGGTGTTTTGCGAGAAAGCGACCGATTGACTTTCGCGATAGCGCGTCGTGCCGCCCGGATAACCGAGCACGAAAACGAAATCGTTTTCGCGCACGCCGTTCAGCGAAACGGTCAAAAACTTTTTCGGTTTAAACGGCACGTTGCTCGGCGAATATTCGGCGGTCGAGCCGTCCGGCGCGACATACGCGCGCAGGAATGTGAAATCGCCCGTGTGGCGCGACCATTCGAAATTGTCTGGGTCGCCGCCGAAAAATCCGATATTCTTGGGCGGCGCGTAGACGACGCGGACGTCTTGAATCGACATCGTCTGATACAGGTAATAGAAATAACCGTCGTTGACCGACTGGATGCGAATGGTCGCTCCCTTCGGCGCTTTCGCCTTTTCGGCGTTTTCCAAATCGGTGATATTTTTCTTTATCGCCTGCGCGCGGGCGTCGCCCGTCAGGTCTTTCGCGCCCGCCCAGATTTTGGCGGTCACGTCCTCGACGCGCTGCGTCAGAATCAGGTTGTAATCTTTCGCCGGCAGCTCGTCGGCGCGCGAATTGGCTTTGTAGCCGTTCGTCGCGTAATCTTTTTCTTTCGTCGAAGCGTGAACCAGCGCGTCGAATCCGACGTGGTGATTGGTCAGAATCAAGCCGTCCGGCGAGACGAATTCGCCCGTGCCGAAGCCGCCCGCGTCGCTCATATTGACGCGGACAATCGCATCGGCAAGGCTGACGCCGTTCGGATTGTAAATATCCGTCGGCTTGATTTTCAAGCCCCGGCGCAGCAGCGGCAGCCGGACAATCTGGTCAGGCGTATACATTCCCTCGTCGGGAAACGCAAACGAAACGCTCGTCAGCACGACCGACATTAATACAACTAAAGACGCAAAAACATTTATCTTTGTGCGCATTATTTTTTAACCCTTCATTGTTGAAATTTGAAAAACTTTTATTTCTTTGATTCTACCCGAAAACGCGAGCAAATGTCTTTACCCGTTTTGCGGCAAAACAAAAAAAGTGCGTTGATAAGACTCGATTTTTTTCAATTTCAGCGTAAACTCTTCGCTAATGCCCCTGAAGGCTCTGATTCCAAGCCGTTCAAACGGGCTGAAAATTGTTGACGTCGAGTGTTAAGAAGAGTAAGGTAAGCGGTGACCAACAACAATTCACGGTTGTTTAGCCTACAGCCGCAAGCCGCAGACCGAACAGCCTTTCTGATTAAGTTAAAAACCGCTTATTTAAGCAGAAAGGAAAATCAATGGATATAGCAAAAAGGTAGTGTCTTAACAGTGTGTTGCTGATAGCGACGTCCTTCAGGGCGTGGTCAAATGATGGATAAATATCGAAAGGGCGTTTCAACGTCCTTTTTCTTTGGCTTGAGCCAATTCATTGTCCGGGAAGGACGTTGAAACGCCCTTTTA
>DASVWG010000015.1:0-31546 GCA_036389695.1 Pyrinomonadaceae bacterium | reverse complement strand
CGATTGCATTTCGAGTCAACATCTCTTGAAAATGTATCGAAGTCATTCAAACAAGGAATGACTTATTTTTATTAGGCAAAAGTCATTCGAGAAATGACTTTTTTAATTCCATTAGAGCATGGGGAGGACATAAGTATGTTTAGAAAAATCACCTTGAGCGCCGTCATCACGGCATTAGCCGCGTTTGGAATCGCCACATCTTTCAACACGGCATCGGCTCAGCAAAACACGCAGGAATCGGCTAGCGGGCAGGGCACGCTGCTGGTCGACAACGGGCAGGGCGAATTCGTCAGGCGTCAGTTTTCGTTTAGCGCGCGCCGCAACAATGACGGCACGGTCTCGGGTCGCGCCATCGTTCACAACGCGGCTTTCACCGGCGAGAACGGCAAGTCGAAATATCAGGCGCAGTTTGACATCAGCTGTATGAAAATCGTCGGCAACATCGCGATTTTCGGCGGCAGAATCCGCCGGACAAACGACCCGAGCCTGATGGACACCGCTTATTTTTCGGTGCAGGACAACGGCGAGCCGGGAAAAAATCGCGACAAAATCAGTCTTGTTCATTTCTTTGACAACGACCCGACGACCACCGGTAACCCGGCGCTCTGCGAACAGAATCAGCCGACGGATTTTCCTTTGGAAACCATCGAATCGGGCAACATCTCCGTTCGCGGCGGAACGACTCCGTAATAATTTAAAAACGTTTTGCTCAAAAGCCGCGTCTCTCCAGACATTCAGGAGACGCGGCTTTTTTCATTACCAGCCCGCCGCCGGAATCAACAACGCCGGCAGACAAAAAACAATACACTCCGGCTGACTAAAAGAGTTTGACGAAATTTACGAAGACGGTTTCAGCTTTGACGACGCGAGTTTTAACTTTTACTAAACGAGCTGCGGAATTTAAACCTTTACTTCCGTTTGCTCGCACGGCAGAGTGCTGACAAAAGCGCTGACTTCCTGAAAATTAGCGACCTTGCCGGGAATCAACCAAGCCGTTTCGCCGTTTTTAAATTGAATTTCGGTGCGCCAGAGCATTTTTATATTAGTGCCCGGCTTCACTCTGATTTGATTGACCACGCGGCTCAAATCCGTCCAAGCCATCTGCCGCCCGCTGTTGAGCGTCAGTCCTTCATTGGTAAAATACTTCACCGTTTTTCGATAAGCTCTGACCATCAGCCACACCACAAGGGCGAAAATCGCCAGCATCACCAAGCCTATCCCGAAAGGCGCAAGCTTAAAGCCTCGCGAAAGCCCGTTAATCAAATTAAACAAGCTCAGCGGAACCAGAAAAAGTCCGAGCAGCGCAATTAAAATAAAATGAAATTTGCCGGTTTTTACCTCAAGTTTCTCCAACGCGTTTAACTCCTTTCGATACATACATATTACAAGCGCAAAATATCACTAAAGAACGAGTCTGTAAATAAAAAATAAAGCGCCTGATAAAATAAAAATCTTCACACATTTCCAAACCCTGTGCTAATATTAGCGGCGATTTAATTAAAAGGCATTCTGCCGCCCGCGAAAATTAAAGATAAATAATATGAAGCGCGTTCTGCTGTCGATTCTCATCGGATTTATTCTCGTCGCCGTCTATCTGGGCATTCTGGTGGTGATTTATTTCACTTCCGCCAGCCGCTCGCCATACTTCGCTTATCTGCAAATGCCCGTCAGACTGCCGACGGAGATTTTTTATTACTTCTCGCCGCCGACGGCGGAAGATTACGCGCCGGTCCTGACAATCAGGAAAGTCTTAATGGCTGTCACCTTTTTTCTTGTCAACATCCTGCTCTATTCGATTCCGCCATATCTGCTTCTAACGCTTATCGCCAGATTCCGAAAACCCGAATCGCCGCCAAACGCGCCGCCATCGCCGCCGTCATTTTGACGCCGGATATTTTCTTTTCCCGGCTCCCGCCCTGTGCTATGATTGCGCCGAATCAGTTGATAGACAGACCACCGAAAGGAAGATAATAAATAAATGGCTACTAATATTAAGAAGCAAGCTCGCCAAGCCGATAACGAAGAAGCTGCTCAAACATTTAAGCAAAATGAACGGTTTTATGAAAGATTACAAGAAGAAGCGCTGTTTACCTTAAAAGAAGAAATAGATAAAACGGAAATAAAAATTCACTCTATTCCATCGCGCATAAAAGAATTGGATTCGTTTCTAAAAAAAATTAGTTTATACCAGATTGAAAAGCCCTTTGAAGATATAAACGATATAGTGGGCTTGAGAGTTATTTGTTTATTTTTAACTGATATTGAAAAAATCGGTAATGTAATTCGGAACACTTTTGACGTAGTTAAAGAAGATAACAAAATTGATAATTCAAAATTCGCGTCTTTCGGTTATTTATCCGTTCATTTCATAGCAAAGCTAGGCAAAAATTTCAGAGGCACAAGATATAACAATATTCTTGACATACCTTTTGAAATTCAGGTTCGCACAATTGCAATGGATGCGTGGGCAAACATTTCTCATTATCTCGATTATAAAACCGACAAAGATATTCCCGAAGAATTGAAGCGAGACTTTTACGCGTTGAGCGGAATGTTTTATGTAGCCGATAAACATTTCCAACTGTTTTTTGATCAAAGACAGGAAAAGAATGAAGAGATAACGGAAATTTTTGAAAAGGGGCAGGAAGAAGACATAAATTCACAACCTATAAATCTTGATACATTAAAGATATTTTTAAGAGAAAAATTGCCGGATTATGAAGTCGCCAGTGATTACTCACCTTTAGTTCAGGATTTAACGCAAGCGGGCTTTAAAACAATCGGCGAAATAAATTCCTTACTGGAAAAAAGCAGGAAGGCTACTGAGCTATATATTCAAGACGTTTCACTACAGCCGCCCATAACGGATAATACCTTTTGCTGCGTAGCGATAAATTTTAATAATTACGATTTTCACAAACTTTTTATGAGGAGATATTTAAAAAGCGATTACGAAATATCTGTAGATGATTGGAGAGCGATAAATAGAGAATATATGGATTTGATTGAAAAATGAGTTGCCGTGAGCCGAAGCTGACGGCAAGTCATCGAATTTAATTAAAATGTAAAAGTGTTTTAGTGAAACAACAAAGGAGAACGGCAATGAAAAGAAAACTAAATTTTATCGTTAAAGTTTTAGCGGTTTTGATGATAATCGGGATGATGGATTCGGCGGCTTTTTCGCAGACGAGGCTTCGGTTTGCGCGCGGGCGGACATCGACGACCGTTGCGGGGAATATCGCTTCGGGCGGAAGCCGCAGCTATGTTTTGGGCGCGTCGCGCGGGCAGACGATGACCGTCAGCGTGCGGTCGCGAAGCGGCAATGTTAGTGTGGACATCGGCGGCAATGATGTCGGGACGGGCACTTCGATTGAATTGCGCTCGACCGATGAATATATTATTACGGTTCACAACGACGGCAGAGCGACGAGCTATTCGCTTTATGTTTCGATTCGCTGATTGGCTGATTAAGCGGGAAATCGGAAGGCGCGTTTTGGCGGCGGAGATTTAATTTTTATGAGCAGGTTTGGATTAATTTTGATTTTTATCGCGCTTGGCTGGACGGTCAATTTCGGGCAGAAGCAGATACAGAGCGGCGAGCCGGAGTGGAAAGAGTTTGCTTCCGAAGAATTTAAATTTAAAGCGGCGTTTCCCGGCGTTCCGAAAGCGTCGGTCGACGAGCTGGACGCCAAGTCCGGCAAAATATACGCGCATTGGTTTATCGTGACTTTGCCGGGAAGATTTTACGGCGTTTCCGTCACCGATTACCGGAATCTTCCGCTGATGCTAAAGGAAGACGAGCTGAAGAAAAATTATACGGCGCTGATTGCAGACATTGTGAAAGCAAAGGGATTGAAGCTGCTCGGAGAAAAAGATTTGCGGCTCGGCGGGCAATTCGGGCACGAGGTTGTGCTGACGAATGAGAAGGAAATCCTCATCCAGCGCATGTTTCTGGTCAGGCAGCGGCTTTATCAGGTGATTACAACGATGCCTGAAGCGGCGTCGAAAGACGAAAAAACGCGGCGCGGCGCCGACAGATTTTTAGACTCGTTTCGATTCGCCGAAATTAAAAATGATTAAGCGGCTTCCAGTATGTTTTTAAGAATCCGAACGGCTTCGTGCGAGCATTCGATGCCGTGCCCGACGCCTTTCAGAAGATGCGTTTCTTTTAGGGTCGGCAATAAATCTTTAGCGCGGGCGAGCGTTTTTTGGGGCGGAATCAGCCGGTCGTTTTCGCCCAAAATCAGATAAATCGGGACGGTTATGCCCGCCAGTTCGGCATCGCTCATTTTATACGGGTAATCGGCTTTGAGGCGAAAATTTCGGATGGCGTGCAGCTCGAATTCGGCGACGGCGTTCCAGCACGCTTCGGAAACATTCGCTTGAGCGCCGAAAACGACGTATTCCATAAAATTCTCGACCGTTTTGCGGCTCGGAAAAATGAGCGGCATAAAGTTGTAAAAGCTGGTTTTTGGCGCGAAGGAAATATTGGTTAAACCTGACGGATTCAGCAAAATCGCTTTCGTGATGCGGTCGGGCAGGTGACGCGCCGCTTTCAGGCACAGGCAGCCGCCGAAAGACGCGCCCGCGATATTCGTTTCATCTAAATTCAAACCGTCGAAAACTTCGCCGATCCACGCGGCGTATTCGCCCGATTTCGCGTCGGGCGTATTGCCCGTGCTCATTCCCGGCTGACCGATGACGTCGACCAGATAAAGCCGGAAATCCTTTTTGAGCGGCGCGAGATTGTCGTTTAAATCGAGAAAAATTCCGCTGGTGCGAAAGCCCGGAAAATAGACGAGCGGCGCGAGATGTTTCCGGTCGTGATTGTGCGCGAGCACGACGGTTTCGCCGAAAAACGTCGGGACGGTTAGTTTTTGATATTCGAAATTGTTTTGTTTCTGGATTTTGTCGAGCCAATCGCCGGGAAATTTGCGGTCGGCTGCGGTTTTATATGACGAGACGCGCTTTATTTTCATGATAAATGCCCTTCCGAAAGACGCGGATAATCGATGCGGCGCAGGATGTTTTTGAAGCGTTCGTCGGCGCGGATTTCGTCGAAAATCGGCTCGACGCCTGTCCAGACGAGCCACGCTTCTCTGGCTTCGAACGAGCGTTCCAGATATTCGAAAGTTTTTTCTTTATCGCCGAGAAAGCAATGGATAATTGCCGTGTGATACGGCGAGACGAAGCGCTCGGCGGAAGCCGTCTGAAGCTTTTGCAAAACTTCGAGGGCTTCGTCGCGCTGTCCGGCGCAGGCGAGCGTTTGACCGTATTGGGCGAGATTGAAAAGGCTGTCTTCGCCGGAGAGCTCCATCGCGCGGCGCGCGGCGTTTAAGGCTTCATCGAAACGCCCGGTTTTTCTGAGCGTCCAGCTCAAGCCGTAATACGCGATGCTGTAGAGCGGATTTTCGGCAATCGTTTTTTCGTATTGCCGGATGCTGTCTTCGTAGCGACGGGCGAAATATAAACACCACGCGAGATTGTAAACATTATACGGCGTCAGCGGGTCAAGCTCGATGCCGCGCCTGGCGTGATGCTCGCCTTCGTCAAAGCGGGCTTCCATAAAAAGCTGGAGCGAATACCAGACGTGCGCCTGCGCGTTGTGCGGGTTCAGTTCCAGCGCGCGGCGGCAGGCTTCCGCGCCGCGTTTCCAATCGTAATCTCCGGCGACGGCGGCGAAACCGAGCGCGGCGTGCGCTTCCGAAAGATTTTCGTTCAGCGCAATGGCTTTCAGCGAATTATTTTTCGCCGCCTGAAAACACTGCTGCGCGGGCAAAACGCCGTAGACGCCGAGCCAGTTGTAATAATCGGCGATTCCGGCATAGGCGAGCGCGTAATTCGGGTCAAGCTCGATTGCCTGATTGTAGGCGACGATGGCTTTGGCGAAGCCTTCTTCGGTAAAAGTGTTGAAATGATAACGACCGCGCAGGAAGGCTTCGAAAGCGGCGGCGTTGTCGGTCGGACGGCGAGCGAGTTTTTCGCGCTCGTCGCCCGACAGCTGCGGCACAAGGGCTTCGCCGACCTGCGCCGAAATCGAGTCTTCGATTTCCAGAACGTCGCCGGATTTTTCGTCGAATTTTCCCGCCCAGACGACGTTGCCTTCACGCACTTCCAATAATTGAAGCGAAATGCGGATGCGCCCGCCGAATTGTTTTATCCAGCCGTCCAGAACGTAATTGACGCCCAGCTCGCGCCCGGCTTGCAAGGGGTCGAAAGTTTCTTCCTGCGCGTAACGCAAAACGGAGCTTGTCGGGCGCACGGTGAAGCGTTTGACCTGGCTGAGGCGCGAAATCAAAGCGTCAGCCAAACCCAGGCTTAAATAATCGGCTTCGCCTTTGCCCATCAATTTCAAAGGCAGAACGGCAATCGCGTTTCCGCCGGTCGTGGTCGAAGTGTCCGGCGCGCGCGACGCGTAAAGCGGAATGTTTAAAGCGTTTCCGGTCAGATAAGCATTGATGTCGTCGATTAAATCCTTCACGCCGGCGTAACGCTTGCGCGGGCGTTTTTCCAGACATTTCATCACGATGCTGTCGAGCGCGCCTTCCAGTTCCCGCTGCAATTCTTCGACGCTCGAAGCGCGTTTTTCGGCGATTAAATCGACGGGCGAAGAAGTTTTGTTTTTGTATTCTTCAAGCACGCTCGCGTCGGTTTTCGCAATCGCGGCGCTCGGCAGCTCGGGCGTTTCCTCGCAGATGACGCGCGCCAGCTCGTGCGCCTGCGCGCCAGCCGGAACATACGGGCGATGACCGCACAGGATTTCGTAAAGCAGAACGCCCAGGCTGTAAACATCGGTCGCAAACGTCAGCGGGTCGCCTTTGATTTGTTCGGGCGAAGCGTATTTCGGCGTCATCGCCCGCATCAAGGTAAAAGTCTGCGAAACCGCTTCGTTCGGATTGTCGGGATTTAAAAGCTTGGCGATGCCGAAATCCAGCAGCTTCGGCAAGCCCTGCGCCGTGATTAAAATATTCGAAGGCTTTAAATCGCGGTGAATGACGAAATTCTGATGCGCGAAATTGACCGATTCGGCGATGCGCAGGAAAAGCCGGAGCCTCTCTCTTAAATTCAAACGATTTTCGTCGCAGTATTCGTAAAAATTTTTGCCCTCGACCAGCTCCATGACGAAATACGGGCGACCGTCGGGCGACGTTCCGCCGTCGAGCAAAGCGGCGATAAACGGGTGTTCGAGCGAGGCTAAAATCTGTCTTTCTTTCCGAAAACGGCGCAGGATATAATCCGTGTCCATTCCGCGCTTGACCAGTTTGACGGCGACTTTTTTGTTAAATTCGCGGTCGTCGCGCACCGCCAGATAAACCGTTCCCATTCCGCCGCGCCCGATTTCGGCTTCGACGCGATACGCGCCCAGACGATTGCCGATAACCGGGTCTTCGTCGTCTTTATCGGTGTTGAGCAGGGCGGACAAAAGCGATTTGCTTTCGTCCGGGTCGGCTTCGGTCGCGTCGGCGTAATCTTCGGCTTCATCAAATTGAATAAGGAGTTTTTCGACTTCTTCGCGCAGTTTCGCGTCGCCCGCGCAAGCCTGCTTGAGATATGCTTCGCGCTTTTCGGGCGTCGGTTTATCGAGCGCCGTCTGGAAAACTTCTTCGATTTTCTGCCAGCGGGTCGCGCTAATTGGATTCATTACTGAGCTGTCCGTAGAGCCAGGCTTTCGCCATCCGCCAGTGGCGCTTGACCGTGATGGTGGAGATGCCCATCACTTCGGCGGTTTCTTCGACCGTCAAGCCGCCGAAATAGCGCAGCTCGACGATGCGGCTTTTGACGGGGTCTATACGAGCGAGAGTTTCGAGCGCGTCGTCCAGCGCGACCAGCTCCGTGCTTTGCTCGGCGGCTTTGTCGATATTTTCGTCGAGCGCGAGCTTTTGAAATTCGCCGCCGCGCTTGTCCGCCTTGTGCTGGCGCGCGTAATCAATCAGGATGCGCCGCATCAGATTCGCCGCGACGCCGAAAAAATGCGCGCGGTTCTGCCACGTCACCTGATTGACGTCGACGAGCTTCAGATAAGCCTCGTGCACGAGCGCCGTCGGCTGCAAAGTGTGCGAAACGCGCTCGCGCCGCAAGTAGTTTGAGGCAAGAGAGCGCAATTCGTCGTAAATCAACGGCAAAAGGTCGTCGACGGCGGCGCGCTGACCGTTGGAAAGCTTTATCAATAGCTGCGTTATCTCTTGTGTTTTTTCGGCGGACACGGCTCTGGTTTCAACCTCGTCGAATCTTTGTTTTAAAAGGTCAAAGCTGAGTATAAACGAGACGACGCGACATTTCCAAATTGTTATTGAAAACGAAGGCGAGCGGGAAGGCAAAAGATGAAAATCAGCGGTCATAGATAATTACGGCATAAATATATTAGACTCACCTCGTGCAATGTCGAGAACTCGTTGAAACGGCGCTTAAAAGTTGAAGGACAAATATGTTTGGAGAAAAATCATTGTTTTTCATCTTCCCGCGTTATGATTATTGAGGAAAACAAATGAAAAAAATACATTCATTATTATTAATTATCCTGCTGTCGGCGACGCTCAGCGCGCAGCAGACAAAGCCTCTGGTTTTTACCCGCGTCACGGTGATTGATATGGTTGATGCCAAGCCCAGGACTGAGATGACCGTTATCGTCGAAGGCAATCGCATCGCGAGAATCGGCAAATCGAGTAAAATCCGTATTCCGAACAATGCGCAAGTGGTTGACGCGGGCGGTAAATTTCTGATTCCGGGATTATGGGATATGCACGTTCACGCTTTGCGACCGGAAAGAGTCGATTACTTTTTCCGTCTTTTCATCGCCAACGGCGTCACCGGCATCCGTGATACGGGAACAACCGAGGAAGGCTTTGCTATTCTCGCCCGCTTGCGCCGGGAGATTGCCGACGGCACGCGCACAGGTCCGCGCATCATCGCGGCGGGCAGAATTTTAGACGGCGCGAAACCCGTCGTTCCCGAAAACTCCATTCCTTTTACCAACGAGGCGGAAGCACGGCAGGCAGTGCGTTTTCTCAAACAATCGGGCGCGGATTTTATCAAAGTTTATAGCGGCATTCCGCGTGAGCAGTATTACGCCATTATTGACGAAGCGAAAAAGTTAAAGATTCCCGTCGCCGGACACATTCCGTGGGATGTTACTTCGGCTGAGGCTTCTGACGCAGGGCAAAAAAGTTTCGAGCATCTCGGCAACATTTTGCAAAGCTGTTCGACGCTTCCGCCGAAAACGATTGAGATGCGCGCCGATGCTCCTGTGAAACCGAGCGGCAAGCCCGGCGACTTTTCGCACATTCCCGCCCGAATTGCCGAACGCACCAAAATCGAGCTTGAAACCTATGATGAGCAGAAATGCCAATCGCTTTTTGCGAAGCTCGCCAAAAATAAAACGTGGCAGGTTCCGACATTGGCGACCAAAAGAGCGCTTTCATTAGTTGACGACGGCACATTTTTTAATGATGCGCGGATGAAATATATTACGCCCGAGGATTTGGAGAATTGGAAACCGGAGAATAATTTTTTCCTCAAATATCGCACGCCGGAATTTATCGTGCAGAAGAAAAGACTTTATCAAAAAGAGCTTGAATTAACCGCCGCCATGCATAAAGCGGGCGTTCCGTTTATGGCGGGAACGGACATTCCCGGCGCCTACACTTATCCGGGTTTCAGCTTGCACGACGAGCTTGCTTTGCTTGTCCAGGTCGGATTCACGCCGTTCGAAGCGCTGCGAGCCGCCACGCGCAATCCGGCGGAATATCTTAATCTTTCGGACAAACTCGGCACGATTGAAAAAGGAAAACTTGCCGACCTTGTTCTACTCGACGCCAATCCGCTTGACGACATCAATAACACAAAACGAATCAACGCCGTCGTTTTCAACGGCAAATATTTATCAAAGGAAGCGATAGCGAATCTTTTGGCGGATGTCGAAGCCGCTGTTGCCGACAGGAAATAAATATGCGTTTCAGCTTTTCATTTTTTACCTTTTACCTTTTGTTTTAACTTCCTCTGCGGCTATTCCTTCCGCAATTTTCGCGGCTTTTGGCGTCTATTCTTTTCGCCGCAATCGGCGGCGAAGTTTTATGGCGGGAAGTGTTTTTGTTTACAAAAGATTACTTTAGTTTCGGACAACGCGCTTCAGTTGATTTGCTTCTTAGATTACTTGCGCGAAAATATGTTAAACTTCCGCTTCACCGGCGATTTGCCAGTGCCGTTTAACCCAGATGTGAAAGAGCGTTTTTTAACCGCAAAACCGTAAATTGATGTCACCCGAAAAATGGAAGAGGCTTGAGGAAATTTTTAATCAAGCGGTTGTTCTTCCGCCCGAAAAACGCGAAACATTCCTTGACGAAGCCTGTCGGGGCGACCGCGAATTGCGCGAGCAGGCTGATATTCTGCTCGATTCCGATTCGGAAGCCGAAGATTTTATCGAATCTTCGCCGTATGTTTCATACCTGGAAAACGTCGTCGAAGGCAAAAACGGCAACGGCGACGGCGAAAGCGATTCTTATCTCGGCAAAAAAATCGGCGTTTATCGCATCACGAAAGAAATCGGGCGCGGCGGAATGGGCGCGGTTTATCTCGCCGTCCGCGACGATAGAGAATTTCAGCAAAACGTCGCCATCAAGCTTATCAAGCGCGGCATGGACAGCGACCAGGTTCTGCGCCGCTTTCGCAACGAGCGACAAATCCTCGCCGCGCTGAATCATCCGAACATCGCGCGCCTTTTGGACGGCGGCACGACCGACGACGGCTTGCCGTATTTCGTGATGGAATACATCGAAGGCTTGCCGATTACGCAATATTGCGACAGCAATCGCCTGACCGTGCGCCAGCGTCTGCAGCTTTTCCAACAGGTTTGCGCGGCGGTTTATTACGCGCATCAAAACCTGATTATTCACCGCGACATCAAGCCGTCAAATATTCTCGTCACCGAAGACGGCGTGCCGAAACTGCTCGATTTCGGCATCGCCAAGCTTTTAAATCCCGACCTGATTCACGAAACGCAGGAGCCGACGGCGACCGCGATGCGGATGATGACGCCGGAATACGCTTCGCCCGAACAGGTCAGCGGAAATTTCGTTACGTCGGCGACCGACCAATACAGCCTCGGCGTTTTGCTTTACGAAGTCGTGACCGGTCATCGCCCTTACTTGCTCGAAAATCGCTCGCCGCTCGAAATCGCCAAAGTCATCTGCGAGAAAGCGCCCGCCGTGCCGAGCGCGATTGTCGGAAGCAGCGACCAGATGGTCAATTCAAACAAATTTTCGCTTGAGCCGGCGACGATGGAAACCGTTTTTCGCAATCGCCGGACGACCCTTGATACTTTAAAAATCGAGCTGGAAAGCGGACTCGACGCTCTTCTTTTGCAATCTCTGCACAAAGAGCCGCATCGACGCTATTCGTCGGTCGACCAGCTTTCCGAAGACATCAAGCGCTTTCTGAAAGGTCAGCCGATAAAGGCGAGACCGGCTTTTCAGACGCATACTACGGATGCGACGACCGACACGGGCGGAACGCGGCAGAAAACGCTCGCCGTTCTGCCGTTCAAACTGCTCAACATCATCGCCAACAACGGCACGCACGACACGGGCGACGAATTTCTGGGCATCGGCTTGGCGGACGCGCTGATTACGCGGCTCGGCAATATGCGCCGCTTTTCCGTGCGCCCGACCGGAACCGTTCTGCAATACGCCAACGCCGAAGAGGATTCGCTGACGATTGGCAAACGTTTAGGCGTCGCATATGTTTTAGACGGTCGAATTTTGAAAGTCCGCGATAAAATCCGCGTCACGGTGCAGTTAATCAGCATCAAGGACGGCGCTTCAATCTGGGCGGAACAATTCGACGAAAACGTCGCCGACGTTCTTGCGCTTCAAGATTCGCTTTCCACGAAAGTCGCCGCCGCCTTGATTCCGCAGATTTCGACCGAAGAACTCGAACAAATCGCTTTCGTCGGCACGAAAGACGAAGCCGCGCACGAAAAATATCTGCGCGGTCGTTACTGCTGGCACAAATTCACGGAAGAATCGCTCGCCAAAGCCATCGTCTATTTTTACGAGGCAATCGCGCTCGACCCGAATTACGCGCGCGCTTATTCGGGCGTCGCCGATTATCACACGTGGCTCGGCATCGTCGGCGTTCTGCCGCCGAAGGAATGTTTCGGCGCGTCGCGTCAGGCGGCGGAAAAAGCCGTCGAGCTCGACCCGCTTTTAGCCGAAGCGCACGCTTCCTTAGCGTTTTCCAGATGGGCTTTTAACTGGGATTTTGCCGAAGGCGAAAAAATGTTTCGCCACGCGCTGGAGCTGAATCCGAATTATTTTCAAACGCACGAATGGCTCGCGCTTTTCTACAGCTCTCTGGGGCGCTACGACGAAGCCTTAAACGAAATCAACCACGCGCAGCGGCTCAACCCGATTTCAGCTTCGATTCCGATTATCGCCTCGCAGATTCTCTATAAAGCCCGCCGTTTTGAAGAATCTTTGGCGCAGAATAATCGCGCGATTCAGCTTGAGCCGTCGAACAGTCACGTTTTGCAAAGCTACGGCTGGATTCTGCCCGAACTGGACCGCGCCTCGGAAGCCGTCGAATTCTGCCGCCGCGCCGTCGAGATTTCCGAGCGCTCGCCGATGACGCTCGCCGCTTACGGCTACGCGCTGGCGCGCAACGGAAACCGCGAAGAAGCCGAAAAAATTCTGCGCGAAATGCTCGAAGCACGCGTTCATCGCTATGTTTCGCAGTTTTACGCGGCGCTCGTGCAAGCCGCTTTAGGCAATAAAAAAGACGCGCTCCGCAGTCTGAAACAAGCCGAAAAAGATAAAGATTATCGAATGTTCTGGCTCGAAACCGACGCGCGTTTCGATTCGCTTCGCGGCGAGAAAGAGTTTCAGGAAATCGTCGATTCTTTAGCGAAGCTGAAAAACGTCAACCCGATTATCGGGCATTTTACAGTCGATAAAAGCGTTCAGGAAACCGATACTGACGGCGCGATTCATAAAACGGCGGTGACGAAAAGATTCGGCGAAACTTTCAAAAAAGAAACGCCGGGGCGCGAAGTCGCCGGAGAAAAAGCGCGTCGCTTCAATTGGAAGCCCGTCGCGGCGTCGCTCGCCGTTTTGCTTTTGATTGTCGGCGCGAGCCTCGGATTTTCGTATTATAAATACGGCACATTAACGTTTTCCGCGCCGACCGTGACCGGCACGAGCGGCGAGCCGCTGCCCTTTATTCCCGGCAAAGTCACGCCGCTCACGTCCACGTCGGCGGTCGAGAAAAATCCTAAGCTTTCGCCCGACAAATCGCAGGTTTTATTTATCAGTAACCGCGAGGGCAACAGCGAGATTTACGTGATGAATTTCGACGGCTCGAATTTGCGCCGCGTGACGAACAATAAAACCGAGGAAACCAGCGCCAACTGGTCGCCCGACGGCAAGCGCATCGTTTTTGAAAGCTATTCGCAAATCGGCGTCGAAAGCGACATCTGGATAATGGACGCCGACGGCTCGAACCAGCAAAACTTAACGAATTTTCCAGGGTTGGATATGCGCCCGATTTTCTCGCCCGACGGTTCGCGCATCGCGTTCGGCAGCAACCGGAGCTTAAACGACCGCCGCGAAGCGAACATCTGGGTGATGAACGCCGACGGCTCAGGTCCGAAACAATTGACCGACAATACGGCGTTTGAATCCGACCCGAACTGGTCGCCCGACAGCAAAAAAATCGCTTACACAAAGGCGATGACCGGCAGCGTTTTCGACATCTGGATGATGAACGCCGACGGCTCGGAGCAGACAAACGTCAGCAACACCGACAAGGCGGACGAAGCCTTGCCGGTTTTCTCGCCCGACGGCAAGCGTTTCGTCTATTCGACCAATTTTGAAAGTCTCAGCCCGCGTTACGATTTGTGGGTGATGGACACAAGCGGCGAAAATCGCCAGCGCGTGACGATAAATCCGGCAAACGATTTGGAAGCCGTCTGGCTTTCGGATTCAAAACTCGTTTTTCAGAGCAACCGCGAGACGAATTATAAAATTTATCAAACCGACATCAACGACTCGGAAGTTCCGGCGGACAAGCGACCGAAACCCGTCAATTCGATTGCGATTTTGCCGTTTAATCTGCTGAATCCGAATCCGGCGCACGACGAGCATATGAGTCTCGGAATCGCCGAAGCCATCACCTCAAGGCTCGGGCAAATCAAGCAATTGTCCGTGCGTCCCGTGACGGCGAACAGCAAAAAAGCCGCGTCCGCCGAAGAGGCGATAAACATCGGGCGCGAATTATCCGCCAATTACGTTTTGTTCACGCAAATTGAGCGCGTCAGCGACCAGCTGCAGGTCGCCGCCGCTTTGCAGAACACGGAAAAAGGCGAAGCCGTCTGGTCGGAAAAATTTTCGGTGCGCGAAAACGAGCTTTCGCAATTGCAAAATCTGATTGTCGAGCGCGTCGTGCAGAATCTGAGCCTCGAACTGAGCCTGCACGAGCGCGAAACGCTCAGCCGGAAAACCACGCTCAACGAAGAAGCTTATCAATTTTATCTCGCCGGGCGTTACAATCTGTCGAAGCGCAAAACCGAAAATTTCAAAATCGCGCTCGTAAATTTCGAGCAGGCAATCGCGCTCGACCCGAAATTTGCGCAAGCCTTTGCCGGTTTGGCTGACGCTTACGCGCTGATGAATCTATATCCGCCCGCGCCGCCCGACGGTTATCGAAAGGCGCGCGAAAACGCCGAAAAAGCTTTGGAGCTGGACGACCAGTCAGCCGACGCGAACGCGACGCTTGGACTGGTCGAATTTTACGGCGAGCGTCGTTTCCTCGAAGCCGAAAAACACCTGCGCCGCGCCATCGAGCTGAATCCGAGTTACGCTTCGGCGCGTCACTGGCTCGCTTTGGTCTTAAGCGCGGGCGGAAAATCCGACGAGGCTCTGCGCCAAATCGAAATCGCCGAGCGCCTCGACCCGCAATCGCTTTTCGCCGTCGCGGCGCACGGAAATATTCTTTTATACGCGCGTCAATACGGGCTTGCCGCCGAGCAATATCGCAAAATCTTAAGCCGCGACTCCGGATTTATCAACGCTTATATGGGCTTGCGCCGCGCGCTCGAATTACAGGGCGAGACGGACGAGGCGATGAATATTCTCGGTCAGGAAAGAATCTATCACGCGGGCAGCAATGAATTTCACCTGCGCCTGAGCCTGGCGGAAACTTACGCCGCCGGCGGAAAAAAAGCCGAAGCCGAAAAAGCGATTAACGAAGCCTTTTCGCTGCCCGACGCCGACAAGCTGCAAAAAACGTCGGCGTATCACATTTCAACGATTTACGCTCTGCTCGGCAACGCCGGCGAAACCTTAAAATGGCTGCGCGTCGCCGAAGCCGAAAAACGCAACGAGATAAACTTTATCAACGTCAGCCCTTTCTTCGACAACATTCGCGAAAACCCGCAGTTTGCCGAATTCCGCCGCCGCGCTTTGCCTGCAAATTAATTTTCACCGCCAAGCCATAAAGGGAAATTCAAACAGGATAGACAGGATAAACAGGATAGAAAATCAAACTCAACGTTATTAGTTTTAATCTATCCTGCCTATCCTGTTTATCCTGTTAAAATCTGTGTTTATTTATGCTTATCTGTAGGTTACTTCTCTTTGCGGCTTGGTGGTGAAAACTTCTTTTAATCGCGCGAGACGAAGAAAAACAAGATTTGCGGAGATAACCGTATTTCTGCAAAATATGTTTTTCTTCGTCCGTCGCCCGCACGGTTCGAGCGTGATAAAACCGTGCGGCGGCGCGCTTTTTCGGAAAAGCGGCGCGACTCTGGATTCGCCCGTTTTCCGAAATTTTTCCGGCGCGCTTCTCTTTACGCTTCCCGGATTTCCTTCGTCTTAAGAAACGAGACGACGAAAAGCGCGCCGAGAATCAAATCCAGAATTCCCGCGCCGAGCATCGCGGCGTGAAGCCGGTTTTGCAGAAACAGGACGATGGCGGCAATGCCGAAACTGAATTTTTCAAACACCGCCGCCACGGGCATTAGCGGGCGATAACGCGCCGGATTTTGCGAAATCATCAAAAACACGATTTGCCAGGCGAGCGCGACGCCGATAAAACCGTAATAATATTCAGCGTGCGTTATCGCGGGCGGAAAATCCTGCCCGGTTTTCGCTTCGAGAAAATACATCGGCGCAAGCACCAGCAAGCCGTAAATTCCGGCAATCAGAAATGTGTATCTGGCAAACTTCATAAAAAAGCTTTAAGTTTTGAGTTTTGAATTTTGAATGATTTCAACTAATTCAAAATTCAAAGCTCAAAACTCATAATTATTTAAGTTCCGCGATTTCCTTATAGCCGTAGCTTTCATACAGCATCCATTTGCCGCTCAGCAGCTTCTGGACGTTGGCGACGATGTGGTCTTCCGCCCATTGTTTCGGAAACTCGGCGTCGTAATCGCCGCCGCTGACTGCCTTGGCGTATTTGACGTAGTCTTCGACCTGCGAATCGTCGTCGACCAGAATAAGCTGCGCTTTCGGCTCCGCTTCGTGTAATTTCTGCGCCGTTTCAATCAACTGCTCGCGGCTTAAGTCAGAAGGAATTTTGTAATAGATAAACTCCAGTCCGCGCAGGCTGTAGCTGTCGAGGCGTTCGGTTTCGCCATCGCCTTTTTCGATTTTCGTTGCGCGTGTTTCATTTTGATTTTTTATGCCGGGCTTGGCTTCCGAGCGATTGCACGCCAGGCTGACACCTAAAAGTAAAATTAAGACGAGTAAAATATTAAGTCGGTTTTTCATGTGGAATGTTATCTCCTGTAAAAGTTATCGGTCACTTGTTAAAGCGGAAAATTTCGGGGAAAAGTATCATCTTCTTAAAGTCCAAAGTCCAAAGTCCAAAGTCCAAAGTCTAAAGTCCAAAGTCCAAAGTCCAAAGTCCAAAGTCGAAATAACAAATTGACTTTGGACTTTGGACTTTAGACTTTGGACTCTTTCTTATTTCTCCGACACGACCGGAAGCGGGTAAGTTCCTCGCGGACCGGTGACGACGTGCGGTTTGACGAAATCGTTAAAAGTTTTGGTGTTAATCATATTCGGGTGCATAGATTTGGTGACGGCGAAATCTTCCGCTCCGTATCTGGCTGATTCGACCGAAACAAACCCGTCATTCCACTGCGGACTCGCACACAGGAGCGGGACCGAGTCTCCGACGAGAGCCGAGAATTTCGTTCCTTTGCGCTGTGTGACGTATTTATTGAAAATCGCCATTTCATCGGGCATTAATTCTTTTGCCGTCTGCCGAACATTCTTAAAGACATCCGTATCCAGCATCGAATCGGCACACGGCACGCCCAGATTCGGCGTTCCGAACATCATCAGATGCTTGACCACCGGATAAGTGTCGGGCAAAACTTCCATCTGCTTGTGAATATAGAGCCGCGCGACCAAACCGCCCGTCGAATGCGCCAGCATATCGACGTGCCAGGCGTTCAGCTCGCCGCGCACGCTGTTAACATACTTGTTTAAATTGTCGGCGTTGTCATAAACCGTTTTATTGGTTTTATTTACTCTTACCGTTCCTTCTCCGGCAATCGTTCCTTGCCCGGAAACGTCAATGGTTCGATACGTTTTCCAGCCGTAACTGTGCGTGGTCGTCAAAAGGTTTTGATACACCTCGAAATCCTGCGCATTAGTCCAGATGCCGGGAACGAAAACTATCGGCTTCGGCACGACTTTCAGATTTTTGGTCATCTCGTCCGCCTTTTTGTAGTTTTCCCAGACTTCGGCTTTAATCCGCTGCACCAGACGCGGGCGACCGTCGTCATACCAGGCATAACCGTTCGTCTCCCAAAGCATCTCGACTTCGCGCTCTTCGCCCGGCTCCAGCCGGACGGAAAAAGTTTGGTCTTTGAGCGGCACGTCAGGCTTGGCGCCGTCCCATTTGTCGCCCTTGTAAGTTTCCTTCAGATAGATTTCGGCGGATTTCGTCTCGCCCGAAGCGTTTAAAACTTTCGCCTTGATGCGCACCCAGTTGCCGTCAACCGTGCCGGTCTGCTCGCTGATTTCCTGCCAATCGTCCCAATTCGGGAATTTCATATGCTCGAATTTCAAATCGGTCAGGCGCAGCGGCGCGCCGCATTTTTGCAAATTCCACGAAATCGTCTCGGTCACGTTCTGCCACGTTTTCGAATAGCTTCCGCTCAGGCGATTCGGGTCTGAAGGATTGACGCGATGCGTGCCGTCCGAGGTCAAAGAATTTCCGTCTACGGTCATTTCGGTCGCGGGCATCGTCAGATTTTTTCCTTCTTTCGGCACGCATTGACCGCTGAAAGTCGAGCTTTGCGAGCCGGTCGTCCGACCTTTTATCTGCGGCAAGGCGACGCTGACCGTGTAAGTTCCGTCCGTGTTGACGCCGACGTTGACGTTCGCTTCCTGATTGCTGGCGTTGCCGCTCGTTTCGGTTTTCGAAGTCGAATCGCCCTTCATTTCCTTCCACGTTTTGCCGCGGTCGCACGAATTTTTTT
The DNA here is from genome assembly GCA_036389695.1 of Pyrinomonadaceae bacterium. Lineage (GTDB taxonomy): Bacteria > Acidobacteriota > Blastocatellia > Pyrinomonadales > Pyrinomonadaceae > JALZHR01. The sequence continues at coordinate 13,059 of DASVWG010000015.1, read as the reverse complement.
CGGTGGCGGAGATTGTTTCAATGGACGAAAACGTGTGCGTGATATTCGCTTTGCCGAGGCTCGAACCGTTTTTTTCGGGCGCTTCGACGACGGAAACCCGCGCATTGTAATCGTATTTCATCTGCCAGTCGCGCTTGTCTTCGCCGCGTCCCGAGACGCGCTGGACGGTTTTATTGTCCGTCATGCTTTGCGTGCGCGTGTAGGTAATCGTGCCCGTCCAAGCGCCCGAACATTTCGGCGCGGATTTATTCGGTTGATTGCTTGAAACCTGCTGATTTGCCGCGCGACGAGTCTGCGCCCAAACGTTCAGCACGTTGCCGCTGAAAACGCTCGCGCACAAAACGATTAAGAAAAGTTTTTTGAAAATTGCGTTCGATACTGGTTTTTGCATGATTTCCCCTGAAAGTTAACCCGCGCGGGCTGGCGGTATTTTTTTTCTATCTGTAAGGCGTAAAGCGAACGGCAAAAAGTATCAGGCGGCGCGAAGAAACGTGTTCCTCGCTGCCGCCTGATTTTTATCGTCAGAAGATTGAGCGATAAATTTACGGGTTATTCGCGCCATCCAGCACGCGCAGATTGTAATTGATGTTTCCGCGCTGCGGGTTGGTAAAAGTCACGCGAACGACAGTCGTCTGATTCGGACGCCACAATATGCCGCCCGTGTTCACCGTTACGTATTGGCTGCCGAGCGGAGCGGCGCACTGCGTCGTGCCCGGATTCGAGCTCGGCGCAACCTGCACGCCGTCGGTCAGATTATCGAAAACGAAATACGCCTTCGGGTCCAGAAACTGATTCGAGATATTGCGCGCGATAATCAGCTGCTCGTATTCGCCCGTGCGTGGGTTGCGAATCGCCGGCAGACGGATGATGTTCAGCTTCGATGTAATGTTTGCGGCGCAAACCGGAGCCGTGCCGATTTGCACGTTGGCGGAATTCGAGTTGTCCGCTTCGTTGCGGTCAGGCTCGGTCGCGCTGGCGGTCAAATTGAAAATCAGGCTGCCCGCGACGTTCGGACGGACGCCGATGGTGACGACCGCCGTCTGATTTGCCGCGAGCGCTCCGATTTGGCATTCGACGCTTGAGCCTCCGATGACCAGCGCGCAACCGCCCGGCGCATTCATTGAAGTGTATTGAACCTGGTTGAATAGACCGTCGATTGACACCGAGCCGAAAACTTTCACGTTTGTCGCCGCGTCGCCGTTATTGCGCACGTTAACGGTAAAAGTCACGATGTCGCCGACGTTCGCGTTCTGCGCCGAAGCGTTGACCTGCAGGTTCAAGTCCGGCGAGAGCACCGGAGTCGGCGTCACAGTCGGAGTTGCCGTCGGCGTCACGGTCGGCGTCGGGGTCGGGCTGACGGCTGTCGGCAGCCAATCGGGGTTGTTGCCGAGAACATTCAAAGCCGTCACGTTCGTGCCGTCCGCGTTCATAATCATCAAACCGGCGCCGCCGCGACGAAAAACGATTTGCGAGCCGTCGGGCGAATAATCCGCGTCGGTTTCGGCGGGAGCCGAATTGGTCAGGTTCGTCATCACGCCGCTGCCGTCGGTGCCGACCCGCTGGATGTCGTTGTAGCGGGCGATTAAAATATTTGTGCCGTCCGGCGAAACGGACGCTTGATAGCGGTTAAAGCCGCCGATAAAAGTCAGGCGAACGGGCGCCGAGCCGTCCGAGTTGGCGATATAATATTCGTCACGCGCCGTGCCGGTTTCGGTGATGGTCGTGCCGACGAAAACGATTTTCGAGCCGTCAGCCGAAAACGCGGGCGCGTACTCGCCGACGAAATCGCCCGCGAAATCGATGCGCTGCTCGTTTGTTCCATCCGTGTTAATGGTGTAAATATGCGCGCCGTCTTCAAACTCGCTGACAAACGCGATTTTCGTGCCGTCCGGCGAAAAAGCGGGCGAATAGCTGATTCCGTGCTCGGTCAACTGTCTTTGGTTCGTGCCGTCCGCGTTCATCACGTAAATGTCGGCGCTTTCCGCGCCCGAAGCGTAAGCGATTTTCGTGCCGTCCGCCGACCACGACGGGTCGAAGCCGTCGGCAAGCGCCGTGTTAGCCGAGCCGTCGGCGTTGACGACGCGCACTTCGCTGTTGTAGTCAAACGCGATGCGCGGAGTGATTTGGCTTTGCATCCGCGCCGTCTGCGGCGTGAGCAAAAACGAGGCGGCGGCGAAAGCGAAGAGCGCCGCGAGCGCAAAAATTGCGCGAATCTGGCGAAAGTTAAAAGATTTAATCATTACGGTTTCTCCTGTTCATAAAAAAATAAAATAAAGTTTCTCGGCGCTTAATCGGCGCGTTGTATGAAAAGGCGCGAAGCGGGAGAAAAAAGTATCAGGCAGGTGAAAACTTTGGCAAAAAAATTGTCGCCTTCGGCTAATTTCGTTATACTTGCGACAACCTTTTGAATCGAAACGGGATGTCTCTCAGGCAGCAGCAAATCGAAAAAGTTTTTCAAGCCGCGCTGGCGTTAAGCGAGTCGGAGCGGAGCGTTTTTCTGTCGGAAACCTGCACGGACGAAGAAATGCGCGAGGAAGTCGAAAAATTATTGACCGGCGAATTGCTGGAAAAAACGATTGTCGGCGAAACGAGCGAAGACCGCGAGCTGGACGCGATGATTGGACGGCAAATCGGCGTTTATCGTCTGGCGCGCGAGCTCGGGCGCGGCGGCATGGGCGCGGTTTATCTGGCGGAAAGAATCGACGGCGCGTTTGAGCAGAAGGTCGCCGTCAAGCTTATCAAGCGCGGAATGGACACGGATTTGGTCGTCCGCCGCTTTCGCAACGAGCGGCAGATTCTCGCGACTTTGAATCATCCGAACATCACGCGCCTGCTGGACGGCGGCTCGACGACGAAAGGCTTGCCGTATTTCGTGATGGAATACGTCGAGGGCGAGCAGCTTTACGCTTATTGCGACCGGCGGCGCTTGAGCGTCAACGAAAGACTGCGAATTTTTCAAAAAATCTGCGAGGCGATTGAAGAAGCGCACCGCCATAAAATTATCCATCGTGATTTGAAGCCGTCGAATATTCTGGTTAAAACCGACGGCGAGCCGAAGCTGCTTGATTTCGGCATCGCCAAGCTGCTCGACCCGGAATTCGGCGCGACGGCGATGGAGCCGACCGCGACGCATCTGCGGATGATGACGCCGCAATACGCTTCGCCCGAACAAATTTCCGGCGAGCCGGTCACGCCCGCGTCCGACATTTACAGCCTCGGCGTTTTGCTTTATGAATTGCTGACCGGTCATCGCCCGTATCGCGTCAAAAGCCGCGCGCCGTATGAAATCGCCCGCGCCATCCGCGAAGAAGAACCGACGCGACCGAGCGAAAGCCTGACCTTAAAAGACAATTTCGCGCGCAGCGACACTGGGACAAATGAAAAGCCGACGCCGGATTTGATTTTCGCCGCGCGCAACGCGACGCTTGAAACTTTGCGCCACGAGCTTTCGGGAAATCTCGACAAAATCATTCTGAAAGCGCTGCGCAAAAATCCTTTCCAGCGCTATCAGACCGCCGCCGAATTGAGCGAAGATATTTTGAATTATCTGGAAAAGCGTCCCGTTCTGGCACAGTCGTTCGATTTAGCGGAAACGATTGCCGTTGAAGTCGAAGAAGCGGCGAAAAATTCGATTGCCATTCTGCCGTTTAAACTGCTCGGCGCGGCGCAAAGCGAAGAAACGGGCGACGAATATCTGAGCATCGGTCTGGCGGACGCGCTCGGCTCGCGTCTGAGCGGCGTCAAACGTTTGGTCGTGCGTCCGACGAGCTCGATTCTGCGCTACAGCGATAAACGGGACGCGTTTGCGGCGGGACGCGAGCTTAACGTCGAGTTTATCGTTGACGGCAGCATCGAGCGTTCCGGCGAACGGATACGCGTCAGCGTCCAGCTTTTGAGCATCAGGGAAAACGCGACGCGCTGGTCGCAGATTTTCGATGAAAAAATGACGGACGTTCTGGAAATCGAAGATTTGATTTCCGACCGCGTCGTCAAAATCCTCGTTTCGCATCTGACGGGCGAGGAAAAAAATCAACTGGCGAAACGCGCGACGAACAACGCCGAAGCCTACGAAGCCTACCTGCGCGGGCGTTATCACTGGAATCAATTTACGGTGGCGGGCTTCAGCAAAGCGCTGGCTTATTACCGGCGCGCCATCGAATTAGCGCCCGATTACGCGCTGCCTTACGCCGGAATAGCCGATTATTACAATTTTCTGGGCGTTTACGCCGTCCGACCTTTTCACGAAACGACCGCCGAAACGAAAAAAGCGGCGCGGCAGGCGATTGCGCTCGACCCGACTTTGGCGGAAGCTTACGCGGCGCTCGGATTTGCCGCGCAGATGGGCGATTTCGATTGGGAAGCCGCCGGAAATTATTTTCGCAAATCCATCGAACTGAACCCGAATTATTCCATCGGGCGCGTCTGGTACAGCTATCACCTGGCGATGCTCGAGCGTTTTGACGAAGCTTTTGCGCAGATTCATAAAGCATTGGAACTGGACGCGTTTACGCCGATTGTGCCGCAGACTTTGAACTGGATTTTGTATCACGCGCGCCGCTACGACGACGCGATTGCCGCCACGTATCGCCTGATTGGAAAAGAGCCGCAATACGGCTTGTCGTATTTGTTTCTAAGCGGCGTTTTGTGGCGCGTCGGTCGCTATGCGGAAGCCATAAAAACGGCGCACAAAGCCGTCGAGCTTTTGGGCAGAAGCGCTTACACCTTATGCTGGCTCGCGTCGGCTTACGCGGCGGCAGGACAAACGGAAGAAGCGCATCGCATCATCGACGAAATCGAAAATTTGTCCGCCGCGCATTACGTTTCGCCTTATCTTTTGGCGATGATTTACGCCAATCTCGGCGACCGGGAAAAAACTTTTGAACTCCTGTATAAAGCGCTCGAAATCCGCGACGGCAGATTGACTTCGCTGGCGGTTGACCCGCAGTTTGATTTGCTTTCGGGCAACGCGCGTTACGAGGAAATTTTAAGGCGCGTCAATCATCCGTCGGTCGGCGCGCGGAAAACGGCGCTGGCGACTGCCGGAAAAGAAAAATCAATCGCCGTGCTGCCCTTGAAAATGCTCGGCACGCTGAATGCCGACGACGAATATCTCGGCATCGGTCTGACGGACGCGCTGATTTCGCGGCTTTCCAACATCCGGCGCTTTATCGTCCGCCCGACCAGCTCGATTCTGAATTTCAGGGAAAACACAGACCCGTTTGCGGCGGGAAGTGAGCTGAACGTCGATTTCGTGCTGGACGGCAACATCCGGCGCAGCGGCGAGCGGATTCGCGTCAGCGTTCAGCTTTTGAGCGTCGCCGATAATTCCACGCATTGGGCGCAGAGCTTTGACGAAAAATCTTCCGACATTCTCGAATTCGAAGATTTGATTTCCGAGCAGGTCGTCAAATCGCTCGTTCCGCACCTGACGGGCGAAGAACAGCAGCAGCTTGCCAAACGCGCGACCGAAAAGGCGGAAGCTTACGAAGCTTACCTGCGCGGTCGCTTCAACTGGAATCTGCACAGCGAGGAAGGCTTCGCCCGCGCGATTCAATTCTATCGCCGCGCCGTCGAGCTTGACCCAAATTACGCTCTCGCCTTCGCGGCGCTGACCGAATATTACATTTTTCTCGGCATACACTGCGTCATCCCGTTTGCCGAAGGCGCGAAACCTGCGCGCGAAGCAGCGGAAAAAGCCGTCGCGCTCGACCCGAATCTGGCGGAAGGTCACGCCGTTCTCGGTTTCGTCGAGATTACATATAACTGGGATTGGCAGGCGGCGGAAAAACATCTGCGCCGCGCCATCGAGCTGAATCCGAACTCGGTCACGGCGCATAGCTGGCTGAACACCGTTCTTTCGCAGCGCGGACTTTTTGAAGAGGCGCTCGCCGAGATAAATCGCGTTCTCGAACTCGACCCGGATTCGATTCTGAGTTTGCATCTGCAAGCTTGGGTTTTATATCACGCGCGGCGCTTTGACGAATCAATCGCCGTGCACCGGAAAATGCTCAAAAACGAGCCGAATTACGCGTGGGGCTTGCAGACTTTAGGCTGGGCTTTGCGCCACGTCGGGCAGCTCGAAGAAGCCGTCGCCGTTTCGGAAAAATCCGTCCAGCTGACGGGCGAAAATCCGTTTTATTTGACGCAGCTTGCCGCCGCTTACGCTTCGGCGGGCGAGCGCGAAAAAGCCGAAAAAATTCTGGCGCGGCTCGACGAAATTTCGCAAACGCGTTTTGTTTCCGAATATATGCTCGCGCTGGTTTACTGCGCTCTGGGCGACAAGGAAAAAGCTTTTGAAAATCTCGAAAAATCGCTCGCGGCGCGCGACGGCTGGCTTAACTGGCTCGGCGTCGACCCGCAGTTTGACGTTTTGCGCGGCGACGCGCGCTTTGACGATATGCTGCGCCGCGCGGGAAATCCGCTGGCTCCGCCGGAAGAATCCAAAGCGGCGCGCCCGGATACCGGCGGCGCGAAATCAGTCGCCGTTCTGCCCTTGAAATTATTCGGCGCGCCGACCGTTTCCGGCGAGGACGAATATCTCGGTCTGGGCTTGACCGACGCGCTGATTACGCGCCTTTCAAACGTGCGTCGTTTTGTGATGCGCCCGACCAGCTCCGTTCTGCAATACGCCGAGGCGAAAGCCGACCCGTTCGAAGCGGGACAAAAGCTGGCGGTCGATTACGTTCTGGACGGCAGCGTCAGGCGCAGCGGCGAGCGCATCCGCGTGACCGTCCAGCTTTTAAGCGTCGCGGAAAACGCGACCGTCTGGGCGGAAAGCTTCGACGAAAAATTTTCGGACGTTCTGGAGCTGGAAGATTCGATTTCGGAAAAAGTCGCGCAGTCGCTGATTCCGCAACTCACGGGCGAAGAGCGCCGCCAGCTCGAAAAACGCGGAACGAACGACCCGCAGGCTTACGAAGCATACCTGCGCGGGCGCTTTCACTGGAATCAATTTACGCCCGACGCTTTAATCAAAGCGCTCGATTCATTTCAAAAAGCCATCAATCTCGACCCGGATTACGCGCTGGCGTATGTCGGGCTGGCGGATTTTTTCACGTGGGCGAATATTTACGGCATTATGCCTTCACGAGTGGCGCTGGAAAAAGCCGAATCAGCCGCGCGACGCGCCATCGAGCTCGACGACCAGTTGGGCGAAGCTTACGCCGCGCTCGGGCTTCACACGCAGAACAAGCAGAATTGGGCGGAAGCCGAGCGGATTTATCATCGCGCGGTCGAGCTGAACCCGAATTATCCGAACGCTCACGAATGGTATGCGGCGTGGCTGGTCGGAACGGGAAGATTTGACGAAGGCGTCGAGGAAATTCTGCTCGCCGAACGGCTCGACCCGCTTTCGCTGCGCACGAAAACGCTGGTCGCCTGGACGATATATCAAGCCCGCTATCACGAGCAGGCGCTCGCCAAAGGCAGGGAAATCGTCGATTTGGACGCCAATTACCCGCAAGGTTATTCGCAAATCGCGCTTAATTTATGGGCGACTGGAAGATACGAAGAAGCCGTCGGCTTTTTTGAACAATTTGCGGCGATGATACCGCAGTCGGCGCTGCCGAAATACCAGCTTTGCTTTGCCTACGCGGCGGTTGGACGCACGGAAGAGTCGCGCGCGGTTTTGCGCGAAATGCAGCGGCTCGCCGCCGAAACTTATGTGAAGCCGTATTTTCTGGCGATGGCGCACGCCGCGCTCGGCGAGCGCGACGAGGCTTTCGCCTATTTTGAAAAATCGCAAGCCGAATTCGACCCGTGGCTGCTCTGGTTAGCCACCGAGCCGATGCTCGAATCAATCCGCGACGACGCGCGCTACCGCGATTTATTGCAAAGAATGAAACTTGAAAAGAAGTAGGGGAGTCGGGGAGAAAGGGAGTCGGGGAGAAAGAGAAAGCGTTTTAAATGCTCAATCTTTCTCCCCCACTCCTCTACTCCCCGACTCCCCTACTTCTTTATTTCACTTTACGATAATAATATTTGTTGCCGTTCGATTCGGTCAGAACCAATTGCATCATGCCGGATTCGTCTTTGCCGATTGTCCATTCGTAGGTGAAATTCGTCGCTTTGGTCGCGCGTTTGTAATCGCCGCTGGCGTTGCACGTATCTTTGCGGTCAATCGTTCCCGCGCCGAGGCTGACGGTCATTTTCGCGCCGGAAATTCCGGCTTCGCCGCGGCTTTGCGAGAAAGCCGAGAGATTGCAGCCGCCCTGCTGGACGGAAATCAGCGACGAATAAGCGACGCCGCCGTCGGCGGAAAATTCGTAGCTTTCGTAGTTTCCGCTGCTGCCGAGATAGACGCCCGTGTCGGCGTTGACTCTGCCGCCCATCGTCGATTTTCTTTCCCATTTGCCGACCAAATCGCGCAATGAAGTGTTTGATTGAACGGACGCTTTTCTTTCCGATTCAATGACGCTCGGCGGTTCCGGCGCGGTGTTTTGCGGCTGCTCGCTGCGGACGTTTGAGTTGCCGTCCGCTTTGTGCAATTCGGTCAAAGCCAGCACGAAAGCGTCGTCGGTCGCGCCGTAAAAGCCGATAATTGCGCGGCGCTCGCTGCCGTCTTTGAGCAGGCTGAACAGCGTCACGCCGTCCTGCTCGCCGCCGGCTTCAAACGTCCAGCCGTCCGCTTTCCACGCGCTTTGCAGTTGTCTGGCAATCTGCGGCGCGTTCGATTTTTTATAGGTCGCGCCAGCCCAGACGACGACTTCAGCATCACCGCGACGGACTTTTCCTTCTCCGGCGGCGACGATTTTATCGAGCGTATCGTTGACTTCCGCCGGAACGCTCTGCGGCAAAACTCTCTGCGCGTTTGCCGGAAGCGCCGCGCCGATTAAGCTGGAGCTTCGCGCCGGTTCCATTTCCTGCGCTTTCGCCGTTCCCCAAATCGCGCCCAGAAAAAGCGCGATGGTCAAAAGTGATTTGAATGTATTTGTAAAAGTGCGTTTCATGATTTTCCTTCTTTATCAATATGTTTGCCGAAATTTTTAACGGTTCTGCATAGTAACGCGTAAGCAAAAGGAAAAAAGTATCAGTTGCAGAAATTAAATAAGTCTGCGAAGCAGACGAAAGCAAATAGCTTGGCACGTTAGTGCCAAGAAACGCGTCACGCAAACATTCAGAGTCCGCGAAGCGGACGACAGAAGGAAATCAAAACACTAATTTCTATCGTCCGCACGCGGACTCTGTTTCATTCGGTAAACATGTCTTGGCACTGACGTGCCAAGCTACTCGCTTTCGTCTGCTGGCGCAGACTTTATGCGGATATTTTAATTAAGAAACTCTTAATTATTCCTGTTCGCGGCGGTAGCAGCTTTCGCCTTTCGCATTGGCGAGGCAGACCAGAGTTTTGCCGTATTCGTCTTCTTTCGTGCGCCACGTGTAGGTTTCTTTTTCCAGCGTGTAATTTCTTTCCTTATTGCTGGCGGGCGAGCAGCTATAAGTGTTTTTCCAGTAGTTTTTCGTCGGCACGAGCGTTATCCGGTCGCCGTCGATTTCGACTTTGCCGCGCTTGTCGTTGAATAAATCGGTCGTGCAGCCATACATCGTCGATTTCATATAGCCGACGAATTCAAAACGCCCGTCGGCGTAAAATCTGTAGGTAAAAATCGAGCCGTTTGAAGGCGTCGTTTGCCCGGTCACGGTGTTTCTTTCCTGCAGCATCGAGACGCTGCCGTTTTGCCATTTGCCGACCAGCTCAGACGGCATCCGCTGTCCGAAAGCCTGGTTTGCGCCAATTAATAAAAACATCGCCAAGAAAAAAGTTGGTATAAATTTCATAATTTCCTCCGTGAAAAATAATCTCAAATGCTAAGGCGCAACGGCGTTGAAAAAAGGTTCACGACGAAGACAAAAAAAGAACACGGAGAATGGGAGACGCGGGGACGCGGAGAAATTGTTTGCAGCAATCTTTGAAGGTAAATCGTTAAATTGAATTTAACGAACAGCAAACTATCTCTCCGCGTCCCCGCGTCTCCCATTCTCCGCGTCCCTTTAAGCTTTCACGGCTTCGACAATACTATAAGGCGAAGCGGTCGGCACGATGCGCGTCAGGCGGAAACCGGCTTGCGCCAGCAGCTCGCGATATTCTTCCGCCGTGCGCTCGACGCCGCCGGGCGTGACGAGCATTTCCAAATCCATAATCTTGCTGAAATCCGGCTCGTTCGCTTCACGCACGACCATTTCGATGATTAAAACCTTGCCGTCCGCGTTCATCGCCGAATGGATGTTTTTCAGGATTATCAGCGAGCGTTCGTCGTCCCAATCGTGGATGATATGTTTCATCATATAAAGGTCTGCGCCCGCCGGAACGCTCTGGAAAAAATCGCCCGTCACGGTTTCGACTCGCGCGGCGACGCCTTCCGTTTCAAGCAGCTCGCCCGCGCCTTCGATAACGGTCGGCACGTCGAACAAAACGCCTTTCAGATTCGGGTTCGCCTGCAAAAACGCCGAGAGCAAAAGTCCGTGACCGCCCGCAATATCGACCAGAGTTTGCGCTTCCGTCGTGTCGTAAGCCTGCGCGATTGCCGGGGCGACGCTCGCCGAAAAGCTCGTCATCGCGCGGTTGAAAATATCGCCCAGCTCGCGGTTGGTTTCAAACAGATACGGAAAAGGCTCCTGCCCGTGAACGCGTTCGAAGGCGTTTTTGCCCGTCCGCACGCTGTAGAGCATCTCGCCGTAAACGCGCCAGTGCGCTTCTTCGCCAATCCAAATCGCCATATCGCGCATGCTGCCCGCGCGGTCGCTTAAAAGCGGCTCGGCAAGCGGCGTCAACCCGAAAACTTTCGGCGCGGTTTCGGCAAAAACGCCGATGCTGGCGAGCGCGCGCAGAACGCGATACAGCGCGCCCGCGTTCGTGTTCGTTTCGGCGGCTAATTCCGCGACGGCGCGCGGATTGTCTTTCAATAAATCGGCGATGCCGAGTTTTGCCGCCACATAAACTGCCTGCGACGTAAAAGCGCCCATCACGATTTGTCCCAGCACGGCTTCGGTCGGCATCTCCGGCGCGAGCGCGGCGGCTTGTTGTGTTTGCGTATCCATAATTTAATAGTTCTCCCTCCTAATTAATCGTTATTTCCAGCGTGTAATTAGCGGCGGCATCGGTGCCGATTTGAATCAGATATTCTCCGGTTTCCGGCAATTCGACAAGCGTTTGACGAATGCCGTCCGCGCCTTCGACAATGCCTTCGGTCGGCGCGTAAAGCGTGGCGGAAGTCTGTTCGCCCGTTCGCAGGACGATTGCCATCTCCTGACCGGCGCGGGCGCGAACGCGATATAAATGCGTCGTGCCGCGCGTTATTCTGCCGCGCAAGGATGCGGAAATCGCTCCGCGCCGGAAACGGACGTCGCGGTCAATCGTCACGCGGTCTTCCGTTCCGGCAAAAGTCGGGACGGCGGAAAAGATAGATAAAATCAGTAATGAATAACAGGTAATTTTTCGTATAAAAGACATGATTGCTTTCTCACTTCCCGGATATATAAAAAATTGAAGAATGGTCTTCTCTCGTAATAGCGTAAAACGCGGGCGAAAAGTATCAAATCGGAAAATAAAAAGAACGCGGGCATCGACAATGTCGAATAAAGCGCCAACGAACATAAAATATTTTCGCCACGCGAGCCTGCATACAAAAAATTCACGCTTACATACGAAAAATCCGAGCTTACATACAGAAAATTCGAGCTTGCATACGAAAAATTCGCGTTCGAATGCGAAAAATTCGAGGATGAATGCGGAAAATTCGAGGATGAATGCGGAAAATTCGAGGTCGAATGCGGAAAATATTTACTTGCATACGGAAAATTTAAGCTCGAATGCGAAAAATTTGAGCTTGCATTCGGAAATTCGAGCGTGAATTTTCCGCATTCGAGCTTAAATGCGCCGCATACGAGCGTGAATTTTCCGTATGCAAGCTCAAATTTTCCGAATGCAAGCATGAATTTTCCGCATTCGAGTAAGAATTTTCCGAATGCAAACGTGAATTTTTCGTATGCGAGCAAGAATTTTCCGAATGCAAACTCGAATTTTCCGCATTCGTGTATGAATTTTTTACATAATTGCGACGTAAGAAAGAATGTAGGGGCAGGTCTTGTGCCTGCCCAATGAGCGCAGCGAATACGCGTTTAAATAAAATTCAATCTTGAATGTATTTTATACGTTGGTTCGCGCTACCAGCGCTCATTGGGCAGGCACAAGACCTGCCCCTACAAATTGCTCCTACAACTTTTCCCCCAAAAATAAAAAAAAGAGACGGTCGAGCGAAGACCGTCTCATCAAGGAGGTGGTGATGATGAAACTTTTCCGAATTATTGATTGGCGATTTCGAGAATCGACGTTGCCGCTTGCTGGACGAGCGGGGAAATGATGTCTTCGCCGTCGGATTTGGCTTTCGTTTTATATTGTCTGGCGAGAGCCTGCGCGCCGCTCGCGGCAGTCAGCTTGATGTCGAGCGTCAATTCGTCTTTCGATTTGATGTTTCTCGACGCATCCGCCGCCGTATAATTCCCGCTGCCGCCGGTTTGCCCGTCGCGGCTGGCGGTCGTCGCGCCGGGAATGACGCTGCCGACGCCGGTCGCGATTTTCGAGAGCATTCCGAAACCGCCGCCGCCTTTTTTGTGTGAAACCTGCGCGGAGAGAACGTAGTCGCACTCTTTCATTTTAGCTTCCGCCGCGATTCCCGACTCCATATCGGCTTCGATTTGAACAAGCTCGATTTTCGCGCCCTTCACATATTCGCCGAGCGTATTTTGAATCGCTCCGGCAAGCTCCGTTGCATTTAAGCCTGCGCCGACCGCGCCGGTTTTTACGCCCGCGACGCCGATTCTCACCGTGCCCGCTTTTTTCGCGCCGACCGTCGTGGAAACATTCGATTCGTTTCGCGCATTCTGGCTCATCCCCGAATTTGAAGGAACGTCAGTATTACCGTAGCTCGATTGGCGCGACAGGCTCGCATACAGCTCGGACGAATCTTTGACTTCGCGGAAGCCCTGCGGAATGTCGAACAGCGAAGCGTCCAGCGTCGCCTGCGAAAGCTCGACGACTTCGCTGAGCGAGGTCATCATCTC
>DASVWG010000014.1:0-9896 GCA_036389695.1 Pyrinomonadaceae bacterium | reverse complement strand
AAGACATCAGATTCTGCAAATCCGAAAAGGCGCGCGCCGTCTCCTCTATCTTTTCCCTGTTTTCCTGGTTGATGGTCGTCAGTTCCTCGTTGACCGACTGCAATTCTTCCTTGCTGGTTTCGAGTTCTTCGGTCGTCGAGCGCAGTTCTTCATTGCTTGCCTGCAATTCTTCGTTTGAAGCCTTCAGTTCCTCGACCGAAACTTCGTGCTGCTGGATGGTCGCGCGCAAAACTTCCTTCGTGCGCAAAAGCTCGTCTTCGAGCCGCACGACGACCGCTTCCGTCTCCTCGTCCTTGTCCAGCAGGCGCGCCGGTCTTTCCCTTTCGGGTTCTTCGGGCAGGACAATCTTGTTGTTTTCGTCGAAGACAACGAGCAGGTAGTCGGTCGGTTCGCCGTCTATCTCGACCGGGCGGACGATTAACGTGACATGCGTGTCCGCGCCGTCGAGCTGCGCGCGGACGTTTTTAAACTGCGCGGCTTTGCGGTCGCGCTGGACTGAGAAAAGCGCGGCGCGTAAATCGGGCAAAAGGTCTGTATTGACGAGCCGGAGCAGATTATTAGACGGCTCGCCGCCCACGAAGCGCAGGAAACGCCCGACGGATTGGCTCAGATACTGAATCTCGAAATCCTGATTGACCAGAATCGACGGCGGCGCGAGCGATTCGAGCAGCTTGAAGTGAAGCTCGTCGAGCAGAGAACCTCTTTCGCGCCGTTTTCCGGCGGTCGTCGTCAGTTTAGCTTCCCAGCGCCCGGCAACCGGCAATCGCGGCGGCGGCGTAAACGGCTGCGCCAACTGCGCCGAACGCCGCGTATAAATGCGGGCTTTTTTATCGACCGCCGCGAAATGCTGCGGCAAGGCTTCCGCCGTCTCGGAGTTTCCCAGAAAAAGATAACCCTGTTTGACGAGCGCGAAATGAAAAATCTCCATCACGCGCTCCTGCGTCTCGCGGTTCAGATAAATCAGCAGATTGCGGCAGACAACCAAATCCAGACGGGAAAACGGCGGGTCGCGCAGGACGTTGTGCGGCGCAAAGAGAATCATCTCGCGCAGCTCCTTCTTAACGCGGTAATGCTTGCCTTCCTTGACGAAAAAGCGTCTCAGTCGTTCGGGCGAGACGTCCGCCTCGATAGTCAGCGGGTAAAAATGCTCGCGCGCCTCGGCGATGGCGTCATCGTCAACGTCGGTCGCAAAAACCTGTATCTTCGGCGGCTCGGGCAAAGCGTCGGCGAATTCGCTGAGCAGCATCGCCAGGCTGTAGGCTTCCTCGCCCGAAGCGCAGCCGCACGACCAGACGCGAACCGTATCGCTCGCCTTTTTGCCGACGAAAAGCTGCGGAATGACTTCGCGCTCCAGAACCGCCCACGCATCCCTATCGCGAAAGAACTTCGTGACGTTGATGAGCAGGTTTTTCAAAAGCGACTGAATCTCTTCGGGTTTGTCGCGCACGAATTCGAGATACGCCGGAATGTCTTCGAGGTCGTGAATCTGCAAATGCCGCGCAATGCGCCGGATGAGCGTCGGCGTTTTGTAATTGGAAAAATCGTGTCCGGTGTGGACGCGCAAAACGGTCAGAACCTCGCGCAGTGAATCGTCCGCCTGAATTTCCCGCGCGATGCGCCCGTCGCTGCCGTCGTCGTCCTTTGTCAGGTGAAGCCGCTCGGAGCTGTTGCGAAACTGTATCAGGCGCTCCGGCATCTGCCTGACCGGCAGAATCCAATCGACGAGCTGCGTCGCAATCGCGCTGCGCGGCATCGCGTCGTATTCGGCGTCTTCCGGAGCCTGCACGACGGCGAAACCGTTCGCTTCCTTGATGGCTCTGAGTCCTAAGGTTCCGTCCGCTCCGGTTCCGCTCAAAACGACGCAGACGGCGTTTCGCTCGTATTGTTCGGCGAGCGTGCGGAAAAATACGTCAATCGCCACGCGCACGCCGCGTTCGCCGTCCGTCTCGGTGCAGCGGACGACGCCGTCCACCATCTCCAGATTTTTATTCGGCGGAATGACGTAAACGCGGTTCGGCTCGACCTTGTGCGTTTCGTTGACGACCGTCACCTCCATCGCCGTCCGCGCCTGTATTATCTCGCCCAGACTGCTCTCGTGCTCCGGCGAAAGATGCAGAATCACGACAAACGCCATCCCGCTGTTCGGCGGCATCGTCTCGAAAAATTCCTGCAAAGCCTTGACGCCGCCCGCCGACGCGCCCAAACCGACCACGAGAAAATCCTTTTTACTGCCGCCGGCGCCGTTTCCGTTCGCCGAAGATTTTTTTGAAGCTTCCGGCTGCGGCTTTGATTTTGAAGTGTCCTTCTTTTTCATAACAAATCTTTAGTCGTTTGTTCTAATCGGCGACCGCCCGGGTATTTGATATTTTCTCGCTGCCGCTTTCGTCTCCGACCTGTTCGTGCAGGCTGTCGCTGCTCAGGCGCTCGTGGTTCATCACCGTGCCGCGGACAACTTCTCCGCGCGCTTCGGCTTCGAGCGCTTTTTTAAAATAAACCGCCGCCAGATTTGCCTGACCGCCCGCGGCGAAATGATTGCCTATATGATTGAGCAGCATCACGCTTTCCTCGATGCACCGAATCGCGCTCCACAAGCTGTCTTCGATGCTTTCGGTGACGGTCGTCAAAAGACTGTCCGCCGAAAAAGCGTGTCCGGTGTGGCAGCGAAAGCGCGGGCGCTCGCCGTCGGTCAGGCGGAAAAGCACGCCGTGACAATCGGGACAGGTGAAAGGCGACAGCTCGCCGAATTTCAGAATGTCTCCCGTCGTTTTGTCTTCAATTGCCGCGCGAATCTCAAATTCAGTTTGTTTGTCGTCTTCCATAACTACCTCAGAAGTTTCCGCCGGTTCTTCCTGACTCAGACGGACGAGCAAATCTGCCATCCGGGCGACGGGCACGACGTGGTCGACCTCGACTTCGCGCAGCGCGTTTTGCGGCATCGAAGGAATTTCCGCGTCCTGTGGGTCCTGCACGACCGCCAAGCCGCCGTAATGCTTAATCGTCCACAAGCCGGAAGTGCCGTCGTCGAGCGCGCCCGACAGGATAACGCCGATAACGCGCGCGCCGTGTGAATAAGCCGCCGAGCGAAAAAGCGGGTCAACCGCCGGACGAAAACGATTTTCCTTCGGACCGCGCGTCACGCGCACATGGCTGTCTTCGATTATCAGGTGACGGTCGGGCGGCGCGACGTAAATCCGGCTCGGCTCGATTTTTTCGCTGTCTTCGGCGTTTTTTGCCGGAAGCGGTCCGGCGCGATTTAAAACCTGAGGCAGCACGCCGGTCACGTCCGGCGACATATGCCAGACGACAAAAATCGAAGCCCGCAAGTCCGGCGGCAGGTCTTTCACCAGTTTTTTGAGAGCATCAAATCCGCCCGCCGACGCGCCGATAACAATAATGTTTCGTGTTCCCATTTTATAAAATATTTAACAAACAGTTTCCTCTTACATTACCATATTATGGCTGATAAATTTTTATTTTTCAGTTCGGCGGATTACATTTAGAGCCTGTAATAAAAAGGAAGGCGCGTTGAAGGAAATGTAGGGGCACGCCCGCGTGCCCCTACAAAATTATTGACGGCACGAGCCTATTTTACATTGAGCGTCGGCGAAGATATGATTTTCTCGCATCAGCAAACTTATGGATAAACGCGAACTTCTGGAAAAAACGCTCGACAGCGAGCTTCTGCGCTTTCTCGGCGTCGAAATCGAATCGGTCGAGACGGAACGGGTCGTGCTGTCGATGCAGGTCGCGCCGCACGTTCATCAATACATCGGCATTATGAACGGCGGCGTATCTCTGGTGCTGGCGGAAACCGCCGCGTCAATCGGCGCGGTGATGCGCAGCGATTTATCGCGCGTCGCGCCCGTCGGCATCGAGATAAACGCCAATCACCTGCGCGCCGTCGCCAAAGGAAAAGTGACGGTCGAAGCGACTTCGGTGTATCATGGAAAGACGATAAGTGTCTGGCAGATTGAAATTAAGGATGAACGGCAGCGTCTGGTTTGCGTTTCGCGCTGCACGATTGCGCTCCGCAAGGGCGGCGCTAATCTGATTGATAAAAAATGAGTGTAGCTCCAAATTTAATCGGTTTTGAAAATCTTCCGCAGACGATTCCGCATTACATCCTGGAATCTCTGCGCCGCAACAACAAGCCCGACGCGCTGAGCCACAAGATTGAGAACGCGTGGCAGAGGTTTTCCGGCGAGCAGGTCATCGAAAAAATCCGGCATCTGACGCTCGGGCTTCGCGATTTGGGAATCCGTGCGGGCGACCGCGTGGCGATTATCTCGGAAAACCGACCGGAATGGTCTTTGACCGATTTGGCTATCCTGAGCCTGAAAGCCGTCAACGTGCCGATTTACACGACGCAGGCGGTCGAGCAAATCCGCTACATTCTGGAAAATTCCGGCGCGCGCGTCCTTTTCGTCTCCGGCAAAAAGATTTTCAAACACGCGCAGGCGGCGCTCGAAGGCGTCGAGCATCTGGAAAAAATCGTTTTCTTTGACGACGAAGCCGTGCCTTCGAATGAAGAAAAATATCTCACTTTCTCGGCGCTCGAAAAACGCGGCGAAGAGCTTCATAAAATCGACGAAAAAACTTTCGACCGTCTTTTAGATGAATTGGACGCGAAGGATTTGGCGACGATTATCTACACTTCGGGCACGACCGGCGAGCCGAAAGGCGTGATGCTGACGCACGAAAGCTTTACTTCAAACATCGTCACCATCTCGAAAGGCTTGCCGATTTTGAATACCGACCGCTCGCTCGCCGTTTTGCCTCTGTCGCATATTTTCGAGCGCTGCGTTTTTTACGTGCTTTGCTCAAACGGCGTGGCGATTCATTACTGCGCTTCGTTTGACCAGCTTGCCGGAATGCTCGGCGAAGTGCGCCCGACCGTGATGACCGCCGTGCCGCGCCTTTTCGAGCAGGTTTATCACAAGATTGTCAAAAAAGGAATGTCGGCGGGCGGCTGGAAAACCAAATTGTTTAAATGGGCTTTGCAGGTCGGGCAGGATTACTGGACGGCGAAGGAAGAAGACAAACACGTTCCCGCAGGACTAGCGGCAAAACACGCCATCGCGAGCCGTCTGGTTTTCTCGAAATGGCGCGAAGGCGTCGGCGGCGCGATACGCTTTTTCGTTTCCGGCGGCGCGCCTTTGTCGAAAAAGCTTTCGTATGCGTTCTGGACGGCGGGCATCCCGATTTTGCAGGGCTACGGTATGACCGAAGCCTGCGTCGTTTCGGCAAATCGTCCGGACAATCATAAAACCGCTTCCATCGGCACGCCGTTTGAAGACGTCGAAATCAGGATTGCCGAAGCCGACGGCGAAATTTTGATTCGCGGGCGCAACGTGATGCAGGGCTATTACAACAACCCGGAAGAAACGGCGCGCGCGCTGGACGACGAAGGCTGGTATCACACCGGCGACGTCGGTTATCGAGATAACGATGGGCATTTTTATGTCACCGACCGCCTGAAAGATTTGTTCAAATTATCGAACGGAAAATACGTCGCGCCGCTGCAGGTCGAAAGCCTCCTGAAACAATCGCCGCTCGTCTCGCAGGCGGTCGCGGTCGGCTCGGGCAGAAAACAGGTCGGCGCGCTGATTGTGCCCGATTGGGACAGCCTGAAACAAACTCTGGAAGCCGAAGGAATCGCGGCGCGCGGGACGAAGGAAGAGCTTTGCGAAAATCCGCACGTCATCAAGCGCGTGCAGAAAGACGCCGTCGAGTTTACGCGCGAGATGAACGAATACGAGCGCGTCAAGCGCGTCTATTTGCTGCCGCGCGAATTTTCGATTGATAAAGGCGAGATGACGCCGACCTTGAAAATCAAGCGCAGCGTGATTGACGAAAAATACGAAGACGCCATCGACGAAATCTGCGGCAGTTAGAAAGCGTAAAATTAAGAAGAAAGCCGGAAAAATCAAAAGCGTCCCGCTACATTCCGCATTTTGCATTTATGCGCAGGTAAATACTGCCAAATAATGAAAAATGCAAAATTGAAAATGTCACGGGACGCTTAAATTTTTTGAGATGTTTGTTTGGAGTGAAGGGAAGCGGAAGCCGAAATAAATATTTAAAATTATTTCGGCGTGAGCGTCTCGTCTTCGCTCAGCAGTTTATTAAGCAATAAGTTGTCTTCGTATTTTTTTTTTAGCAGCGCCTCCGCCAATTCGTAGAGCGCGCGCGGAATCTCGCTGGCTGCCGTGTTGCATTCGTCTGCCGTCACCGGATAATCGCTGTAAAGCTCGATTTCGGCTTCGCAAAATTCGCAGTCGATAATATGCCTCTGAACGTCTATTTGGTCGCGCGGCGCGAGCTCGCCGTTTTGATACGCGAGCAGTTCCTGTGATGAAGGACATTCTGGACTTTTCCGAAAGTTAGCCATTCTTATTAATGAAAACATAAAAGATATTTTTACTCAAATTTTTTCCGATTTCCGGCAACGCGAAAAACGCCGGGAGAACATAGACGTTACAAAAAAAATAAATCTACAATGCTTGTCTGCTTCCATAACTTATACGCTTAATCCAAACTTTTTTTCCGTGATTTTTTTGACTTAAGCCGAAATCTGTTTATAAACCGTTACAAACAATAAGCTTGACGGTTTTGTTAAACAAAACAAAAAATCACAAAAAACTGTTGCTCAAATCGGAAATAATTGCTAACATCTTAAATGTAGTCAGTGCGGACGAAAAAAAGTTTGCCTGAACTCACCTTCCAAATTAGCTGCAAAGCTCGTGCGGTTAATTTAAAAAATTTTCTACATGTCTGAAACCGCGTGAACTGAGAGACGTTTTGCCGCAAGTGGAGCAAAATCTCATTCGGGAAGAGATTTCCACATCAAAAAACGCAAAACGGTTTTCCGGAAAACGCCGCGAAATTGGCGGAATTTTGTTCTAAATAAAATCAAAAAGGTAAATATGAGCGCAATCAAACAAACGGAGCGCGTGCCGCGTGCCGCGTCATCGTCGACGCGTCAACTAAAAATCGGAAAATGGGTTGAAAGCCTCAAAACATCGGACGTTAATCAACTCTGGTCGGAACTGCACCGCGTTGTCTGCTCGCATCCTCTGGTGCGCGCTTCAAAAAGCGCGGGGCTGCTGGTCGAAGAAGGCAAATACAATGCTTACACGGATTTAACGCAGGAGCTTTTTGTCGCTCTGTTAAGCAAGGAACGCTTTCAGCATTATCTCGATTCGGAAATGTCGAATCAGGAAATCGAAGCGGAAATCAGCCAGATTGAGCTGACGAATTTACTGACGGCGGAGCTTCGCAAGCGTTATCCCGAATCTTATCGGCTGGCGCGCCGCATCTCGACGCTGATTCAGACGAGCAGCACTTTCAAGCGTTTTGACAATATCAACAACGCCGACATTCACCGCCGCCTCGCTGACCGCACATACGGTCTGGCGGAATGGGCGGACAAAAAATCGCGCCGCAATCACCAGGAAGCCGAGCAGCGCGTGCAGACGGTCGCCTTTCACAAGCGCGACACGCGGATGGTCGGCTGCACGGGCGACGCGCAAATCGTCATCAGCAACACGGATTTGGAAAAGCTGATTATCCGGGTTTTAAAAGCGGTCGATTCGCCGATTGACGTGCGCAGCCTGCGTTCATTAGTCATGTCGCGCCTGCCGGTGATGGACATTTATCTGGTCCCGATTGGCGGCGGCGACGATTCGGACGACGACAACAAATTCGAGCTCGACCCGGCGGACACGCGCGAAAACCCCGAACAGAATCTGCTCCGGCAGGAAGGCGAAAACATCGCCGCCGGCTACGTCGAAAATTTTCTGAAAAACCTGAACAAATCGGTGCGCGGCAAAGCCAAGCAGTATAACCGTATGATAAGCGTTCTGTGGTATTGCTACTTAAGCAGTGATAGCGGAACGCAATTGGAAGTCGCGGCGATGCTCGGCGTTTCCGATTCTCTGGTTTCCGATTATCGCCGCCGCATCGAAAACAACCTCCAGCAGCTTTCCTTCTCCGGCGTCAGCGAAGCCCGCCAGTTCGAACAAGCCTTACGCCACAAAGTGCGCCATCTCATCACGGTCGAAGAAAAAATCACCGTTTAATTTAATGCAAAACGCAAAATGCAAAGTGCAAAATGAATAGAAGAAGACAGAATTCAGAATTCAGAAGATAGAAGATAAATTTCTACTGTCTTCTGACTTCTGGCTTCCGTCTCCCTGCATTTTGCACTTTGCATTTTGCGTTTTGCATTTCTAACATGTCAGCCAGCAAAATCAAAAGTCGTGATTACGAATCGCTCGCCTCGCGCGCCGGTCAAAACGGCGGCGGGAGCGAAGAATTTTCCACGCTCAAACCGCTCGACGCTTTAAAAAACGAAAAATCGGACGAGCGCGAAATTCGTCACGCGCAACGCTTGAAAAATTCAAATCGCGTTTCGCAAGCGGAAGCCGCAGAAATCGCGGAAACGCCCGAAACCGCGCCCGTCGCCGCAAAAACCGAAAGCATCGTTGCCGCGCTCGAAACTCCGCTTACTTACGCCGAACAGCAGAAAATCCGCAAAAAAGAAAAGCTCGCGGCAAAAGATTCGCGGCTTATCACGAGCGACCGATGGATCGGGCGCAACGGTCACGCCGTCACTTACGCCGGACTTTATATTTTTTCGATTCTGGTTTTGTTTCGCCCGTATGAGCTCGTTCCCGGACTCGGATTTTTGACTTCGACGGCGTTTCCGGTGGCAATAGTGACGCTTTTGATTTTTATCCCGACGCAGCTTTCGACCGAAGGCTCGATGACCGCTTTTCCGACCGAAGTAAAATGCGTTGTGGTGATGATTCTGCTGGCAATCGTGACCATTCCGCTCGGCAAAGACGCGGGAACTTCGTGGTTTGTTTTTAAAGAGACGTTTATCAAATCGGTCTTGATGTTTATCGTTATGGTCAACGTCCTGCGCACGCGCCGGCGCCTGTTGGGAATGATGTGGCTGAGCCTCGCGGTCGGCGTGCTTTTGAGCTATATGGCGCTCGGAATGTATCTGCGCGGCGAGTTTAAATCAGACCGCGTGATGGTGGACATCGGCGGAATGTTCGGCAATCCGAACGATTTGGCGCTGCATCTGGTGACGATGATGCCGATTGCCGTAGGGCTGGCGCTCGGCGCTAAAAGCAGGCTGATTCGGCTTTTATATTTGGCGATGGCGGGGCTTTTTATCGCCGCGAATATGGTCACGTTTTCGCGCGGCGGATTTCTGGGATTGATTGTTTCCGCCGCGGTTCTGGCTTGGAAATTAGGGCGCAAACAGCGTCTGAACGTCGTTATCGCTTCGACCGTTATCGGCGGGCTGGTGATTTTGCTCGCGCCGGGAAATTACGGCTTGCGGATTCTTTCGATTTTCTACCCGGAGATGGACAATGTCGGGTCAAACGACCAGCGGCGCGAGCTTTTGATTCGTTCAATCTGGGTGACGCTGCGCAATCCGTGGGGCGTCGGCATCGGAAACTCGCCGATTATGAACGACTATAATTTGCAGACGCACAACGCTTACACGCAGGTTTCGTCGGAGCTCGGAATTTTAGGTCTGGTCGCCTACGTCATTTTTATCGTCAGTCCTTTTCGTAAATTATCGGCGATTGAGCGCGCCTTAATCGCGGAAAACAGGCACGATTGGTTTTATTATCTTTCCATCGGCTTGCAGGCGAGCATTGCCGGCTATATGGTTTCGAGCTTTTTCGTCTCGGTCGCCTATAACTGGTTTGTTTATTACCTGATTGCTTACGCCGTCGCCTTTCGCCGCGTCTATCGCCTCGAAACGCAGGCGAAAGCGGATGAAGCCAAACCGCAGAACGTTTCTTCAGGAGAGATGCAGGCGGCTCAAATTTGATGCTGGAAACTTTCGGACAAATCATTTTCTGGACGAGCGT
>DASVWG010000013.1:0-2057 GCA_036389695.1 Pyrinomonadaceae bacterium | reverse complement strand
CGCAGGAAACGCCGAATTCTTTTTATCCCGACCAGTATAATCATCCGGCAAATCCGGCGGCGCATTATGCCACGACCGGACCGGAAATCTGGCAGGACACCGACGGCAAACTCACGCATTTCGTTTCGGGCATCGGCACGGGCGGCACGATTTCGGGCACGGGACGCTACCTGAAAGAAAAAAATCCGAACATCCGTATCGTCGGCGCAGACCCTTACGGCTCGATTTTCAAAAACTACAAGGATTCGGGACGCGTGCCCGAAGCGACGCCTTATCTGGTCGAAGGCATCGGTCAGGCTCTGCCGGTCGGCAACGCCGATATGAAAGCGATTGACGAAATCATCAACATCACCGACCGCGAATCGTTCGAATACGCGCGCCAGCTCTCGCGCGTCGAAGGAATTTTCTGCGGCGGCTCGACCGGAACAAACTTTGCCGCCGCGCTGAAAGTAGCAAAAGATTTGGACGAAAACGGTTTGGTCGTCTTCATCGTCTGCGACACGGGCGAGCATTATCTGACGAAATTTCACTCGGACGAATGGATGAAGGAAAAGCTTCTGCTCGAACCGCAGCGCATCACGGCGGGCTTGATTGCCGGAACGAAAAATTCCGGTTCGCCCGCGGAAATTCTGTTCGTCGCGCCGACCGAAACCGTCGCGGAAGCTCTCGCCAAAATGAGCGAAAACGGCATCACGCAATTGCCTGTGCTGGAAGAAAACCGCTCGGTCGGCAGCCTGCGCGAATCCAGAGTTCTGGCAAAACTGCTCGCCGACAGCAATCTGATGAACGCGCCGGTCAGCGAAGTGATGGACGAAAGCTTTCCGGTCGTCGACATCGACACGAGCATCCAGGAAATCAAGCCGAAATTGCAGGAATCGCCCGCCGTTTTGATTGAAGATTTCAAACGCATCACGGGCATCATCACGCGCTCCGACGTTTTGGATTTGCCGCGATAAGAAAATTTAGCCACAGAGGACACAGAGAGCGCAGAGAGAATTCAAAGCAGGCTTCGCGGCTTGATTTACAAAATAATATTTATTTTTATGTGCGTTTATCTGCGAAAATCTGCGGTTAATTCTTTCTCTGTGCTCTCTGTGTCCTCTGTGGCTAAATCTTTCGTGTTCTTTCGCGGCTAATCTCTTTTTCTCAAATTTCATTTGTGGTTTAATCTAAGCGAAGATGAAAGCGACGCTCAAAATCAACGGCGAAACGGATTTTGTTGTCGAAGACGACCTGACGACAATCGGTCGCGCTTCGGACAATAAAATCGCATTTGCCGCAGATTCAAACGTCTCGCGCTATCACGCCGAAATCGAAAATCGCGAAGGCTGTTTCTGGCTCGTCGAGCTCGGCAGCAGCAACGGCACGACCGTCAACGACAAACCGCTCGAAACCGAAATTCTTTTGCGGGACGGCGATTTTATAGTGCTCGGCGGAACGAGCGAAATCGAGTTTTTTCTAACGGAAGAAAAACCGGCGCAGGCGGAAAACTCTTCGCTCGCCGCGCCGCCGGTTAAGGCAAATTTGCCGAGCGTGAATCTGCCGAATGCGAATGTAAATGCGCCGACTTCTGCGCCGGTCGCGCAGAACGCGGAGAAAGCGGCGAAAATGCCCGTGATGCTCATCGTGATGGGCTTGCTTTGCGGCTTGGCGGTTGTCTGCGCCGTCGGCGCGGTGTTTTATTCTTACAATTCCGCTGCGGCGCGATGCGACGCGAAAGCCATGATTACCAGCCCGGAAAACGGCGACACAATCAACAAGGAAACCGAAATCACGGTCGATGCGGAAAACACCGATTGCGTCAAACGCGCGGTTTTTCTGCTCGACGGCGCGGAAATCGCTTCCGCCGATACCGCGCCTTACGCGGCGACGCTCGACCCGAAACAATTTCCTGCGCTGGCAGACGGCGGAAACCATTCGCTGAAAGTCGTGCTGGAAGACGAAGCCGGAAATCTGCTTGCGCCGAGCGAAATTTTTCTCGCGCTCGAAACGGCGGAAATCGCCACGCCGACACCGACGCCGGTTAGCGAAGAAACTCCGGTTCAGACCGCTACGCC
>DASVWG010000012.1:0-2053 GCA_036389695.1 Pyrinomonadaceae bacterium | reverse complement strand
AGTAATTCCTTTAGTAAATAAGTAATAAATAAAAAGCGATAAGTGATAAGTGATAGGTGATAAGGTCAAGACTAATTCTTCCCTAATCACCTATCATTTATCACTTTTTACTTTTTCAAATCTTTCAATGCTGACCAGCGCGGGTCAGTCTCGTTTTCTTCACAATTGCAGTTTACCTCATTCAGATTCGCGCCGCATTTCTGGCACAAGCCTTTGCAGTCGTCTTGACAGAGAATCTGCGTCGGTAAATCAAGCAAAATCTGTTCGCGGACAAGGTCCGTCAAATCAATTTTTTCGCCGTCATAGATGGAAACGTCCAAGTCGTCGCTTCTCAATTCGGCTTCTTTTTCGCTCGTATAATTTTCTTCGGTGATAAAAGTGGCTTTCAGCGGAACGTCCAGCCGGTGCGTCACGCTTTGCAGACAGCGCGTGCATTCGGCTTCGACTTCGCCGCTGATTCTGCCTTCGACGTCCGTTTGCGCGATGCCTTTTCTCAATCGTCCAACCGTTCGCACAGGTTTAGTAATGCGCGCCGATTCCTCTTCTAAATCGGGCTGCGAGGTGAAGTCGAACTCAATTTCCGGTTCGGTCAGTTGGATTAAATCTATTATCATCTACTACAGGCGAAAAACGTTTCAAATAGCGAAAGATGCAAAAAGATTTATTATAACCTATGAGATTTCACTGTCAAACAAAGGAAAGTTCAAAGTTCAAGGTTCAAAGTTCAAAGTTTACTTATTGACCGAACTTTAAACTTTGAACCTTGAACCTTGAACTCCAGTTCCAATCGCTTCGTCGAGCGAGGCAAAACCTTTCTCGCGCAAAATTTTTGCCAGACCGAAATTAACGTCGCGGGCAAACGTGAAGCCCTGATAAACAAAGCCCGTGTAAGCCTGAATCAAACACGCGCCCGCCGCGATTTTTTCAAACGCGTCCTGCGCGTTAAAAATCCCGCCGACGCCGATAATCGGCAAACTGCCTTTCGAATAGCGATAAATTTTGGCGATAACTTCGGTCGAGCGTTGATGCAGAGGCTTTCCGCTCAAGCCGCCGCTGCCGATTCGCTCGATTTCCCTTGCCGAAGCTCGCAGATTATTTCGTGAAACGCTCGTATTGGTCGCGATAATTCCGTCTAAATTCAAACGCAGGCAAACGTCCGTGACGGCTTCGATTTCCGCTTCGCTCAAATCGGGCGCGATTTTGACGAGCAAAGGCGTATTTCTTTTATTTTGTTGATTTAATTCCGCGTTTCTTTTCTGCAAAGCCGACAAAAGCTCTTCAAGGCTTTCCGCCTTTTGCAGCTCGCGCAAATTCGGCGTGTTCGGGCTGGAAACATTGACGGCGATATAATCGGCAACCTCGTGCGCCAAATCGAAGCTGGCGAGATAATTTTCCGTCGCCGCTTCGTTCGGCACGTCTTTGTTTTTGCCGATGTTGACGCCGAGAACGCAGTCTGGACGAGATTTTTTCAATCTTTCGACGACCGCCGGCGTTCCTTCATTGTTGAATCCGGCGCGATTTATCAACGCTTTATCTTCCGGCAGGCGAAAAAGTCTGGGCTTCGGATTTCCCTTCTGCGGCGCGAAAGTCACCGTCCCGACTTCGACAAAACCGAAGCCGAGCGCCGAAAGCTGATTTGCCGCCACGCCGTTTTTATCAAAGCCCGCCGCCACGCCGAACGGATTTTTGAATTTCAGATTAAAACGCGAAAGCTCGCCGAATTCGTCGCAGGCGAATTTTTCACGAAATCTTTTCTGCAAAAATTCCGCGCCCAAACCGACTTTCAGCGCATTCAAGCCAAACTCGTGCGCCGTTTCGGTCGGCATTTTGAAAAGAATCGGGCGGATTATGGAATTGTATAGAGACATTTTTCAGCGAAGTTATTCTATCTTTATCAAATATAACTTGTCACTCTTCCCGCGCGTTTGTTACTATCTTCGGCAAGATGGCAGATGAACACAGTTTAGTTGAAAAATCGAGAATTATGGACGGCGCGCGGATGAGTCGCGCTTTGTCGCGGCTGGCGTCGGAAATTGTCGAGGATAATCAGGGC
>DASVWG010000011.1:0-11994 GCA_036389695.1 Pyrinomonadaceae bacterium | reverse complement strand
CAAGAAGATTAATAAACCATCGCAGGTACAGATAATTTTGTTTGCCGTTGCCACAATGTTAGTCGTTATAACGGGAGTTATAGCGGCTATTCACATTACAGATAAAGAGGCAGACGAAAAAGCGTTAAAAGACTTGGAGTTGCAATGGACACAGGCTTATATTCAGCGTGACGCCGCGCGTCTTGAGAAGGTTTTTTCTAACGACTGTGTTATTACAAACGCTAACGGCGAGATGCTTAATAAAGAGCAATTTTTAACTGAAGCCAGAGCTAATTCCACAGTTGAGTCTATAGAATTAACTGATACCAAAGTGCGTACTTACGGAGAAACGGCGGTTGTAAATGGTGTCGGTAAATTCACTATCAAAAACGAGAATCAAAATAGAGTCGATTTGCTTCGTTACACAAATGTGTATATCAAGCAGCAGGGACGCTGGCAATTGATTGCTACTCAGAACACACTCTTAAAATAGTATTAGTTGCTAGCCGTGCATTGATGAATTATTTTGTGGCTGCGGCATCGAATAAATTATCTGACTGGATTTAGCCGAATTCAGCATTATGTAAAATAATTTTATACTCCGTCTCAAATTCCAGCCAGCGATTCCCATTCGGATGCCAGAACGCAAGCTTATAAGCGTGCAGGCATAAACGCGAAAATTCGCGTCGGCTGTGCCATTCGTCGCCGATAATCGGGTGTCCGATGTGCGCGCAATGGATTCGCAGTTGATTTGTTCTGCCCGTCACGGGTTCGAGTTCCAAAAGCGTCGAATCGGAAAATCTTTCTTTTACCCAGAAGCGAGTCTCGGCGTGTTTGCCGTCTGTTCGAACGTTCCACAATCTGATTTCCGCGTCGCGTCCAATCGGCGCGACGATTGTTCCCGAATCTTCTTTTACTAAACCTTCGACCAATGCGAAATATTTTTTCTCGACTAATTTTCGTTTGAAATGGTCGGCTAAAATCCGGTGCGCGCGCGGCGTTTTGGCGACGACCAGCAAGCCGGAAGTCAGGCGGTCGAGGCGATGAATCAAGCCGGGACGGATGAATTTTGATTCGTCCTTCGTCGTTTGTCCTTCGTCCTTCGAAAAATTCAGATGAAAAGCGAGCGCGTTGAGAAGCGTTCCGGTTTTTTGCGCGAAGGTCGGATGCATCAGCATTCCGGCGGCTTTGTTGACGACGATTATTTCCGCGTCTTCGTAAACGATTTCCAGCGGCAGCGGCTCGGGCTTCATCGCGCGCTCGACGCGATAATCCATCTCGATTTCGATGAAATCGTTTGCCCGCAAGCGGTAGCCGCGATTTTCGTGTGTGCCGTTGACCAGACATTTTTCTTCTTTTATCAAATCGCGCAGATGCATTTTGCTGACGCCGCGGATTTTGTCGAAGAGAAATTCGTCGAGACGAAGCTTGTGCGAAGCTTCGTCAACCTGAAAATGAAGCGTTTCGTTCATCAGGTAAATTTTAGCGGGTTTGTTCGGGGAAATGAAATTCGGCGAGCTTGAGAATTATGAATTCGACTTTGAGCGAAAGTTATCGCTTCCTTCAAGATTTGTATTTTGCGATTTGCCGAAAAGCGATAACTTTCGCTCAAAGCCATTCCGGAATTTGAGCAATCAAAAAATCCTTTGCTCTCTAGTGCAAGCGCGATGCCAGAAGCAATAATTCGCGTTTCAGCCAATAAATACCGAGGCTTTACTGTTTTAAGAATTTTTCGGTTATTTCGAGATTTCCTACAAATTTGTCGGGTTAAATTTAAAACGCGAAGATTTCGCGATTATTTCAGAAAAGCTTTTCTTTATTTTACCGCTTCATTTATAATTTATTACAATTTTGTAATAGAATTTTATTTGTAATACAATTTTGTAGGAAATGATTGAAAGCTTCTTTAAAACAAATCTTATAACATTAGCTAAAATCGGGCAAAGGCTC
This sequence comes from Pyrinomonadaceae bacterium, assembly GCA_036389695.1. Lineage (GTDB taxonomy): Bacteria > Acidobacteriota > Blastocatellia > Pyrinomonadales > Pyrinomonadaceae > JALZHR01. The sequence goes on along the minus strand of DASVWG010000011.1, from coordinate 10,065 downwards.
GCTGATTCTCACGGGTTACGCGACAGCTTAAGCAAAACTCTGGCGACGATTCACGAATCAAATTTGTTTGTCCGAAGCTTTGCGGCTTTGTATGAAGCGCAAACCGAAAAGCTTTCTCTCTACGCGACCGAAGGCTTTAATGTCAACGAATACAGGCGTCTGGAAAATCGTCTGAATAAAAGCTTTACGGTCGGCGAGATGAACGGCGAAAATCGTATTTTAATCGAAAAAACCTCGCGCGAAAGCGCTTTCGATTTTATTTCTCCGCGCGAATCCGAAACGAGCTTTCTCGGCGTTCCGATTATTCTCGGAAAAAGAAAAGCCGGTTTTCTGGGCGTCGAAATCGTTTACGACGAAAAGAACGATTTCGAGGCTTTACTGAACTTTCTCGCCGTCATCGCCGCGATGATTTCGCAGGCTTTAAAATCGCAAACCGAAATCGCGACGGAAAAAGAGAAGCTTTTCGAGGAAACGTCGCATTTGCAGCAGGAACTGCGCGAGAAATACGATTTCAACAATCTGATAGGCAATTCCGGTCCGATGCGTCAGATTTACGCGCAGGTTTCGCAGGTCGCGCGCTCGAACGCGACCGTTCTGCTGCGCGGCGAATCGGGCACGGGCAAGGAAATGATTGCCAACGCGATTCATTACAACAGCCTGCGCGCGAAAAAACCGATTATCAAAATCAACTGCGCCGCGCTGCCCGAAACCTTAATCGAATCCGAGCTTTTCGGCTACGAAAAAGGCGCTTTCACCGGCGCGAACCAGCGAAAAAAAGGTCGTTTTGAATTAGCCGACGGCGGCACGCTTTTTCTCGACGAAATCGGCGATTTACCTTTGCAGACGCAGGTCAAGCTTCTCAGAGTTTTGCAGGAGCGCGAATTCGAGCGGCTCGGCGGAACGGAAACTTTAAAAGTCAACGTCCGGCTTATCACGGCGACCAACAAAAATCTCGAAGCGGAAATCGCCGAGGGAAAATTTCGCGAAGATTTGTTTTACCGGCTGAACGTTTTCACGATTTTCCTGCCGCCGCTGCGCGAGCGAAAATCCGATATTCTGCTGCTCGCCGAGCATTTTCTGGAAAAATACGAAAAAATTCACGGCAAAATCGTCAAAAGAATCTCGACGCCCGCCATTGATATGCTGACGGCGTATCATTATCCGGGCAACGTCCGCGAATTGGAAAACGCCATCGAGCGCGCCGTCGTCGTCTGCGACGGAAACGTGATTCACGGTCATCACCTGCCGCCGACTCTGCAAACCGCCGAAGTTTCCGACACGGTGACGAAAGCTACTCTGGAATCCGCCGTCACCGCGTTCGAGCGCGATTTGATTCAGGACACTTTGAAAACAACTAACGGAAACTGCGCAAAGGCAGCGAATATGCTGAACACGACCGAGCGAATTATCAATTACAAAATCAAAAAATACGGCATCAAGCCGAAGCGTTTCCGCACTTAGGTTTAAAGAAAAAATACAGGGATAACAGGATGAGCAGGGATAAGAAAGTTGATTTTATTTTAATTATCCCAGTTCACCCTGTTATCCCTGTTAATTCTTGAAATTTTAAAGCAAAATAATCGAGAAGCTTTTTCCGCCGATGACTCAAATCGAAGACATCAAAATTTTTTTGCAGGATTTGCCCGACGCCGAAAGCGCCGAGCGTTTTTTTCGTCAGCTTTCCGAGCAGAAGCCTTCGGAAGCGAGCAAGATTTTGAAAAATAAAGGTTTGTTGTCGGACGTTTTGGCGCTCGTTTCCTTCTCGCCGCTTTTCGCGACGACGCTTTTGCAGAATCCGCAGTATATTTCATGGCTGGCGCGCTGTCGTTCCGAGGCGAAGATTCGCGATAAGGAAGAATTGCTCGAATCGCTGGCGCGTTTTTCTTTGACCAATTCGCAGATTGAGCCGACGGTTCTGCTCGCGCGTTTTCGCCGCCGCGAGCTGATGCGGATTTACCTGCGCGACATTCGACGGCTCGGAACGATTGCCGAAATTACGGAGGAAATTTCGCATCTGGCGGACGCGATTCTCGAATACGCGCTCGGTCTGGCGCGGCAGGAGATGGACAATCGCTACGGCATTCCGCTGGAAGCGGACGAAAAGGGCAAAGCCGTTCCGGCGCAGTTTTCCGTCGTCGCGCTCGGCAAGCTCGGCTCCGGCGAGCTTAATTATTCGTCGGACATCGATTTGCTTTTCCTGTATTCGTCCGAGGGCACAACGAGCGGTCAAGGCTCGCGCGGCGCGGTGACAAACCGCGAATATTTCGTGAAATTGTCGGAATTTATTATAAAACTCGTCGGCGGTCAAGCTTCCGGCGAAGGCGCGGCGTATCGCGTCGATTTGCGCCTGCGCCCGCACGGACGCGTCGGCGCGCTGGCGATTTCCGCCCGTGACGCGGTTAATTATTACAAAACTTCGGCGCAAGCCTGGGAGCGGCAGACGATGATTCGCTCGCGCTCGTCGGCGGGCGACGCCGAGATTTTCAAAAGCTTTTTTGCGAGCATCGAGACCAGCGTTTTTTCAAAAAATGAAACGATTGAAAACGCTCTCCGAAACGTTCGCCTGTCGAAAGAAAAAATCAACCTCGAAAAAATTTCCGCACGCGGTTTTAACGTCAAGCTCGGCAAGGGCGGCATCCGCGAAATCGAATTTATCGCGCAGGCTTTGCAGATTGCTTACGGCGGGCGCGACGCGTGGCTGCGCGCGCCGCATACTTTGATTAGTCTATCGCGTCTTGCCGACCGTAAACTATTGACGGAAACGGAATTAACCGAGCTTGCCGACGCTTACGATTTTCTGCGCCGTCTCGAACATCGCCTGCAAATGGAACACGGTCTGCAAACGCATCTCGTGCCGGAAGACGCGGAAAAACGCCGCGTCATCGCCAGAAAAATGAATTGCCCGTCACCGGAAATTTTCGACGCGGAACTCGATAAACACACGGAAAACGTCAAACGAATTTTCGCGCGCGTGTTTGCGGAAATCAGCGATGCGGAGAACGTTGTAGAGGCAGGTCTTGTGCCTGCCCAAAGCGTTCGACAGAACGCTAATCAATTCGGATTAAATTCAACCCTGAACTTATTCGAAACGCCGGTTCGCGCTCACACGCTCATCGGGCAGGCGCAAGACCTGCCCCTACAAATCGTTTCCGCGTTGGAAAAATCCGATTTGCCGATTGATATATCAGAAGAAAAATTCGCGGCTTTAAAAAAACTCTGTCAAATCTCGCCGTTTTTTACCGAGATGATTGCGGCGAATCCGAAGTTAATCGAAGCTTTGCCGCTCGAAACTGAAGACTTCACAGCGGTTAATTACGCTGAAAATCTGGACGCGGCAATTTCAAAGCGGGCGAATTTTCACGACGAGCTTGCCGCTTTGCGCACCGAATGGACGAAGAATTTTCTGCAAATCGCTGCTTTCGACGCCTTTAAAAAAATCGATTTAAGCAAAGCGAAACGACTGCAAACGGAATTAGCCGAATCGAGCTTGAGCGTCGCTTTTGAAATTACAAAACGCGAAATCGGCAGACGTTTCGATTTTTCCGGCGAGTTGAATTTCGCCGTTCTCGCGCTCGGAAAGCTCGGCGGGCGCGGTATGGATTACGGCTCGGATTTGGATTTGGTCTTGATTTACGACGATAAAAATCCCGAACAATATTCGACTCTCTCCGCGTCTCCGCGTCTGCCTGTCTCCGCGTCAGTCTTTTACGCGCGCGCGGCGGAAATTTTCGTGACGACGCTTTCGAGCTTTATGCGCGAAGGTCATCTTTACCGCGTCGATTTGCGCCTGCGTCCCGACGGCAAAAACGGCGCGAGCGTCTTGGGCAAAAATGCGTTTTTCGGTTATCTGGAAACGCGTTCGGCGATTTGGGAATGGCTCGCGTATGTCAAGCTGCGCGCGGTCGGCGGCTGCCCGGAGTTGGCTTCGGAAATCGAAAACAAAGCGCGACTGATTATTCATCAAAACGCTTTGAAAGCCGCGCCGGACGATTTGAAAATCGAGACCGCGCGCGTTCGCGACCGTCTGGAAAAGGAAAAAGCGCGCCGCGCGAAAGATTTTAATATCAAATTCGGCGCGGGCGGAATGCTCGACGTTTATTTCGCGATGCGTTTTCTGCAATTGCGCGACAATGTGCCGGACGACGACGCGAATCGCTCGACGCGCGCGATGCTGCAAAAGCTTTTCGAAAACGGCTCGCTCGCCGAAGCCGATTTTCAAGCCTTCGACGGCGGTTATGATTTTTTAAGCTGTCTCGACCACAATCTGCGCCTGACGGTCGGGCGCACCAATCAACTGCCGCTCGCCAATCCGTCGGCGATGCAGACGATTGTCGAACGAATGTCGCTGGATTCGACCGGTGATTTACTCGAAAAACTAACTTTTCATCGCCTCGAAATCCGCCGCGCCTTTGAAAACGTTCTCCAATGAAATGTGACGCTTGAGAAAGTGACACAACCTGCCCGAAAACACGTTTGTTTCCCGCTTAAACTCAGAATCGGAAATTTATAAAAAATGGTGAATTATGAAAAAAACAGCATTATTTTTAATCGTCGTGTTTTTGTCCAATTTTTTGGCGAGCGCCGCGGCGCAAACCAAAACCGCTAATCCGTCTTTTGACGAAATCGAGATTCTGGTGCAAAACGGCAACGACACTTCAGAAAAATCGGTGCGTCTCCGCTTTGACGAAGATTCGCTGACTATCGCTTCCAAAAACGGCGCAATTACGAAAACTTTTCGTTACGCCGACATCCAAAGCGCCGAATATTCGTATTCGAAAAATCCGCGCTGGAAAACCGGACTCGGTTTGGGCGCGGCTTCGCTTTTGTTTCCGCCGCTTTTTTTCGTCGCGTTGCCGGTCGCCTTTTCCAAGCATCGACGCCACTGGCTGACCATTCGCACGGGCGAAGATTTCGCCGTTTTAAAACTGAGCAAAAGCTCCCGAAAAATGCTGCTTCCGACATTTGAAACCAAATCCGGCGTGCGCGTCAGCGGCGTCGGCGATGAAAAATAAAAATTTCAGGAAAAAAATAAACTCTTATGAAAAATATCTCGACAGTTTTTATGAAAAATATCTCAACCGCCTTGTTTTTATTGATGTTTGCCTCAATCGCTCTGGCTCAGAGCGAGACTCTGACCAACGCGGACATCGTCGAAATGACGCGCGCCGGATTGGGCGCGCCGATTATCATGCAGAAAATATCGAGCACCGGCGCGAATTTCGATATTTCCGCCAAAGCCTTGATCGAACTGAAAAAAGCAGGCGCTGCGGACGAAGTGATTCAGGCGGTAATCGAAAAAAATCGCGCCACGCCGGTCAATGTCGCCAGTGGTCAGACGCAAACTTATTCGGAAAGCCAGCCGACGATTGAAAAAAGAAACTTAGCCGAAAACGTCGCCGTCACGCCCGCCGAAGCGCTGCGGACGGCGAAGACGATTGCGCTCGTTAAATCTTCTTTGCAGCCTTCGCGACAGGCGCTGGAAAAAGAATTGCTGAAGCGCGCCGATTGGAAAAAGCTGGATTTGACGCTCGTACGCTACAAGGAATCAGCCGATTTATATGTCGAAATCGGGTACGTTTCGCTTTCGTGGCTAACGCACCGATACGTTTTCCGCGTTTACGACCGGCGCAGCGGCGCGGTTATCGTCGCGGGCGAGACGACTTCGTGGGGCAATCTGGCGGAAAATCTGGCGCGGCAGATTTCCAGAAAGCTCGGCGCGATTTAGACGCCGCAATAAAATTTATGCTGAATAATAAAACACGCTGATTGAAATTGTGTGCTGAACAACATTAATTAGTTTCATTTAAATAAAAAATAAAAGACTACAATCATTTTGATTGTAGTCTTTTATTAAAGGAATATTTTTATTCCGGTTAAATTTAATCGTCAGCCATTTGACCGTCGTTCTGCATCTTTTTAGCGAGGTTTTTAGCTAAGTGTTCCGCCGAGCCTTTTCTTCCCCGATTAGCATTTGCTTTAGTTGATGAAATCGAATAAGCAACTACTCCGGTTTTCAGGTTAATAACCTGCATGGTTGAATCGATTGACGGCAGAGGGCTGATAAAAATGGTCTTTGCCCAGCTGGCTTTCTGTTTTTCGACGGTGCCTTTGATTTCAAAATCAGCCTGCTCTCTGGTCGCGACAATAATCAGAGGGATTTTTTTCTTTTGCAGAGCGGCGGTGATATAGGTTTCAAAGCCGCCTTCCATCGGGGCGATATAAACTTTTGAATTCGCCGGAATTTTGGTTTCAGGGGTTGTAATTTCGGCAGCCTGACCGAAAGCAAAACACGAAAAAGCCAAAATCAGCACTGTTAATAAAATTAGTTTTTTCATTTTAACTCCTAAGTTGCGTGATTTAATAAATTTCTTTACGGAGGGAATATATGAGAACCACTTTAATAAAAACGAAAGTGACGTTTTTAATATCTTTGATATATTTTCTAATTACTTCACTAAACCCGGTGCATCGGTAACTAAGCCAATTAAATCAGGCTGGTGAACAATTTAAAACTTAAGAAAAATTTGAATTTTCTTCTAGAAATGTTAAATAGATTGTTTGTGGTGAACAAATATGCCCTGTGAAAGTTCTTCTTTTTATATATCACTTTCTCAGAGTTGTCAATCTCAGAATGCCTTTTTAAGAATTAGTGAACCATTAGCGATTTTAGAACGCAGCCATCGAAAAATATTGACGAAGATGAAAATTCAAGGGACAAGAAAAAAGCGTTTATTTATCCGCTTTTTCTTATAAATTTTATAAAAGCACCGCCTCGACGAAGCGGTGCTTTTTTCTTCTCGGAGCAATTTTCAAATAATCGCTCAGCGTTCGAATATAACGATGTTTCAGCAATCGCTAACGCACATTTGCCGACGGAATCGGAACATCATTCGCTAAACCGAACTGGACTCCGGCAAATCCCGAAGCGCTTTGCTGCAAATACCACGTGCCGCTGCGGAAAACGGCAAAATCCGCTTTTCCGTCACCGTCGTAATCAGCCGGCGCGGGAATATCGCCCGACTGCCCGAATTGAATTGCCGCAAACCCGCTCTGGCTTCTTTGCAGATACCACGCGCCGTCGCGGAAAACGCCGAAATCGGCTTTGCCGTCGCCGTCGTAATCCGCGGCAACCGCTTTATCCGAAGCGATACCGAACTGAATCGCCTTAAATCCATCACGGCTTTGCAGCACATACCAGACGCCCGCGCGATAAACCGCGACATCCGTGCTGCCGTCGCCGTCGAAATCGGCAGCAACAGGTTTATCGCCGTTCTGACCAAACTGAACAGCCTTAAATCCGGCGCTCGACTGCATCAGATACCAGGTGCCGACGGACGGGCGGAAAACGGCAAAATCCGCCTTGCCGTCGCCGTCAAAATCGCCGGTTTGCGGAATGTCGCTGGCTAAACCGAACTGCACGGCGGTAAAGCCCTGCGCGCTTCCGAGCAGGTACCACGTTCCGTCGCGATAAACAGCCGCGTCCGTTCTGCCGTCGCCGTCATAATCGGCGGGCACGATTTTATCGCTTGAAATACCGAACTGGATTGCGGCAAAGCCAGCCGTGCTTTGCTGGAGATACCAGTTTCCCTGCCGGAAAACGCCGATGTCCGCGCGCCCGTCGCCGTCAAAATCAAACTGCGCGCGGCGAATGGCGGTTTGGTTCGGAGTTATCTGAAAAACGCGATTTGCGCCGTCCGAAGAATTCTGGAATCGCTTATCAACCGCCACCACACGGACGCGAACGTCGCTAAAGCCCGTTCCGAGCGGCAAGCGCCAATTGTAATTCGTCGCGGTCGGCGGCAGATTTTCCGCAAGCGTGAGCCACGTTTTGCCGCCGTCGGTCGAATATAAAATCAAAAAACTCTGAATCGCTTCGTCGTCCGAAGCCGTCCACGAAATCGGCACAATTCCGCCCGCCGGAAACTGCTGTCCGGCGTTTGGCGAAATGAGCGAAACCGTCGGCGGCGCGTCCGGATAGCGCGGGTCGGGACGAATCGAAAACGGCTCGCTGTAAAAACGCCGCGAGTTCGGAGCGAAAACGACGAAACGCGCCGAATCGGTGCTGACAAACGGGAATTTTATGGTGCTGAATGTACCGTTTGTTCCGCCGTTGGCGACCGAAAGGGCTTGCCGATGTGCGTCCAGAAGCAGATAGACGGCAAACTGACTATCATTAAAAGGCTCTGTGATTTGCCAGTTTAACTGCAGTTCCGTTCCGGTGCGGAAAACCTGCCCGGCGACCGGCGTGGTGATTTGCAGCGCGCCCGGCTGGCTCGGCGTGTAAATTATCCATTCGTCCCAGCCTTCCTGCCCTTTGTCGTCGGTCGCCGTGACGCGCACGAAAATTTTGCCTGCCAGATTCGGCACGGTGAATTCGTATGCGCGCTGATTGCCCGGCAAATTGTCGGCGACGGTGACGAAGTTTTCCTTTTTGTTCGTCAGCGCCTGAACCTGAATTTTTTGTTTGACGATTGCAGCGTTGTCAAAGGCGCTCCACGTCAGAATTATCCTTTGTCCCTGTTCGAAAACGCCTTCGAAAATTCCGGCGGTAATCTGAAACGGTCGCTTCGGCAGACGCACGACCGGCGGATGGTCGCTGCGGTCGGGGCGAACGGTGCGGAAAGGCTGAAACTGCGCATTGCCTTCGATGCGGTCGCCAGTGCCGCCCGGATTTTGCGGCGTGGTCGGTCCGGTCGGCGAGTTCCACCAGTTGTTTCGCACGTCCGGGCTGCCGCCGCTCTGCGAGAGCACGGCAATCGTGTTGTTTTCAAAAAGATTCGGATTCGTGACGCCGTTCAGACGCTGACCGCCCACGTCGGTCGAGTTGACGGCAACGCCGTTGTTCGTAAACAAATTGCCTTCCAGATACCATATGCCGAAGCCGTCCTCATTGACGGCGATGTCGTTGTTGCGAAAAACCGATTGGTCGCCGTAAAAAATCGAGCTGCCCAGAAGCGTTCCCCTGATGATTCCGATTGTCATTCCGTCAAGGACGTTATACTCCATCCGGTCGCCGTCCGCGTCCGGCGAGAAGCCTCTCCATTTCTGTCCCGCGACGAACGGCTCGAACGTAATCGGCGCGTTCGGCAAGCCGAGAATACGGGCTAACCCGTTTGAGATAGTGTCAAACTTCGCGTCCGGCTTTAATTTAAAAGTCGTGCCCGGATAAACTTCCGCCTGGCTGATGCGCCCGCCGTCCATGACATACGGAATCGGCTGCGGCGCATAAATGCCCTTCGGGATAATATAGCCGTCAATCCAGTTGTTTTGATTTCCGGTCGTCGGCAGATTGCTCGGAAGCAGCCCGCCGCCGCCTTTGACCGGATATTGACAGCCCTGCAAAACCGTGTTCGGTCCGATTTTATAGTTTCCGGTAAGAAACGAAATGCACGCAGTCGGCGAGCCGTTGACGTTGATGGTATCCAGCAGCTGAGGCTGTTCGAGCGGCTGCGACAATTCCATCGCGTAGTATTTCAGATTCTGGGCGGTGATGTTGTCGATGAAAAGATTCGATTCGCCGATGCTGAAATTTCCGCCGTTGCGCAAGGTCACGTTGCGCAAAACGAGCGTCGTCCGCAAAACGTAAATTCCCGCTTCAAACGCCTGACCGTCCGGGTCGTTGGAATCAAAAACCGAATTTTCGACCAGAATAAATTTCGATGCGTTGCCGCCGACCAGAAAAGTCAGCGTGTGAATCAAACCGTTTTCCCGAAAGCGGCTGTCGCGCACGAAAAGCGAGCCGCCCGGATTGATTTCAAAAGCGACGCCGATATCCGCGTGCCGGATGTCGAGCGTGCCGACGACGCGAACCCGGTTGGGAAAAGTGCCGCCGTTGAATCTGACCGGCTCGGCGGCTGTCCCCTGCGCGATTAAAGTTCCGAATAAATTTATTTCGCCCTGACTGCCGAATTGAACCACCACGCCCGGCTCGGCGCAGACGGTTTGACCGGCGGGAATCGTCGTCGCGTTGGAAATCATTCGCGGATTTTCCGCCTTTCTCCACGTCACGTCGCAAGTTTGCGCCGTCGCCAGGCTCGCGCCGAAAAATCCTGTGAAAAATAACAA
>DASVWG010000010.1:0-1783 GCA_036389695.1 Pyrinomonadaceae bacterium | reverse complement strand
GCTTCCGCCTCTTTTCTTCCAATTACCGAAAGCAGTCTGCCGGTTTTGCCGTAGAGGCGCTTTTCCTTTCGATACGAGAAAAACAAATCGGTTCTTTCGAGCGTGCAAAACGGCGCGGCGTAAATGTTTTCCTTTGATACGCCTGTCGCCGTAAGTTGTTCAAAATTAGCGCGATGCAAATCGACAAAGGCGTGTCCGTCGCGCGTGGGGGCGAAAAGATGCTGGCTGTTATTCGGAAAGTTTTCGCTGAAAGCGTCGATTACGTCCTGCCCGATTTCGTAATTGCAGACGGCGGCGGGACCAATCGCGCAAATCAAATCTTTCGGGTTGGTGCCGTAGATTTCGCGCATTTTTTCGATGGCTTTCGTGACAATCGAGTGAGCCGTTCCGCGCCAGCCGGCGTGGATTGCGGCAAACGATTTTGTTTTCGCATCGCCGAGCAAAACCGGCACGCAGTCCGCCGTTTTGACGCCGACCAAAACGTTTGTCAGACGCGAAACGAGCGCGTCAAATCTCGCGTTTCCGTCTCTGGCGTCGTCTAAATTTTCAACCGTTTTGACGTCGATTCCGTGAACCTGCCACGCCGTCGCCAGCGTAAAATCGCCGCCCAGAACATTCAGAAAACGACGCCGGTTTTCCAAAATATTTTCTTCGCTGTCGTCGTCGAAACCGGAAAGATTCAAATCGTTTTCGGGCATCGGGGAAACGCCGCCGAGCCGCGTCGAAAAACCGTTCACAAAACCTTTTTCTTCCAGCGCGCGGCAAATTAAAACTTTCCCGCCCGATTTTTCGCGCCAGTAAAAACCTTTTTCTGATAAAATCTGGTCGTCGGGCTCAGTCGCGAAGCCTACTCTTCGGTCTTCGGACTCTTGACTCTCGACTCTCGACTCTTGACTAATGATTCTGTCGGTTGGCATAGACATGATTGAAGTTTACCGTATTCGGGAAACTATCGAAAGAACGCCGCGTTTTGTCGAGCGCGTTTTCACCGAGCGCGAACGCGCCTACTGCGAGGCGAAAGGCGCGGCGGCGGCGCAGAGTTACGCCGCGCGTTTTGCCGCCAAAGAAGCGTGTCTGAAAGCCTTAAAAACCGGATGGCGCGGGCGGATTACGTGGCACGATATTGAAATTTCAAACGATGAAAACGGCGTTCCGTCAATCGAAATTCGCGGCGCGGCGCGGGAAATTCTGCAATCTCTCGGCGCAAACGCGATACATCTTTCACTCTCGCACACGACCGAACACGCAATTGCAACGGTAATTCTGGAAAAGACGTAATAAATGCAAAATGCAAAGTGCAAAATGCAAAATGAAGGAATTAATTTAATCTTAAATCTTAATTCCTAATATTTTGCACTTTGCATTTTGCATTTTGCATTAATCATAAGTCGTCTTTAGCAATCCATTTTTCGACTACCGGCGGTTTAAAATTATTCATCTTTTCAAGTAAAGACGCCGTGTCCGAATCATCCAGAATTAACGCGCGGTGAATGGGGCGCAGGAAGCCTTCGGTGACGGCGTGGTCGCAGAGCGCGAGCAAGCCGTCGTAATAATCGGCGACGTTCAGGAGTCCGCAAGGCTTTTCGTGAAAGCCTAATTGCGACCACGTGAGGATTTCAAAAAATTCTTCAAAAGTGCCGATTCCGCCGGGCATCGCGATAAAGCCGTCGGCAAGCTCAGCCATCAGCGCCTTGCGCTCGTGCATCGAGCCGACGACGTGAAGCTCCGTAATCTCGCGTTTTCCGACTTCTTTTTTAAAGAGCGAATCGGGAATTATGCCGAC
>DASVWG010000009.1:0-23821 GCA_036389695.1 Pyrinomonadaceae bacterium | reverse complement strand
CATCGCTTTTTCGCGCTCGGAAAGCTTCGCCGTCGTTTTCAAAATCAGCATCAGGCGCGACGCTTCGCCGCCGGAAGCGACTTTCGCCATCGGTTTGACGCTTTCGCCGACGTTTGCCGAAAAATAAAATTCGATTTGGTCAAAGCCTTTCGCCGTGAAACTGCGGTCGTTTTCTTCCGCCTGCAAATCGTTCGGCGCGTTGATGCGAACTTCAAAACGCGCCTTTTCCAGCGCGACGGCTTTCAGGTTCGCTTCGACGTCTTTCTCGAATTTTCGCGCCGCTTTCGTGCGTTTATCGTGCAGCTCGCGGGCGATTTCCAGATACTCCGCGCGCGCGTTTTTTAGTTTTTTGCGCAATTCTTCTTCGCGCAATTCGGCGGTTTCGATGTTGGAAAGCCGCGCTTCGGATTCGGAAAAGTGCGCCAGAACGCTTTCGATGCTGCCGCCGTATTTGCGTTTCAAACGCGAGATTTCCGCCAGGCGATTTTCGATTTCTTCCAATCTTTCGGGCGAAAATTCCAGCCGGTTGCGAAAATCCCGAACCGACATCGCCAAATCTTCCAGAACCGCCTGCGCCGTCTGCAAGCCGTCCATATACGCGCCGAAGCTCGATTCGTATTCGGCAAGCTCCACGACGCGGCGAATCGCTTTTTCCAATGTCGTGACGGTCGCTTCCTCGTTTTCGTAAAGCAGGCTGTAGCTTTCGTCGCTCAAAGTCGAAAGCTTTTCGACGTTGTTCAAGCGCCGTTTTTCTTCTTCGAGCGCGTCGTCTTCGCCCGCTTTCAGATTGGCTTTGCCGATTTCTTCGACCTGAAAACGCAAAATATCGAGAAGCTGCAATTTCTGCGCTTCGTCCTCGCGCAAATTGCGCAATTCTCTCTGAATCGCGGCAAGCTCGGAGTATTTTTTGGCGACTTGCGCGCGCAAATTTTCCACATTTGCATATTCGTCGAGCATTTCCAGGTGAGTCGCCGGATTAAAAAGCGTCGCCTGCTCGCCCTGCCCGTGAATGTCCACCAGAAAAGCGCCGATTTTTTTCAGAAAACTTTGCGTGACGAGCTGGTTATTCACGAAAATCCGATTTTTTCCCGTCGCCGAAAGCTCGCGGCGCACTATAAGCTCGACTTCCGTTTCGTCGTCGAACTCGATGCCGCTTTCGTCAAAAATTTTACTTAATTCATCGCTCGCGGCAATCTGAAAAAGCCCTTCAATCTGCGCGTTCGGCGTGCCTTCCTTTATCAAATCCGACGAAACGCGCTCGCCCGTCAGCGCGCCCAAACTGTCGACGATAATGGATTTTCCCGAACCCGTCTCGCCCGTGAGCAAATTTAAGCCCGCGGCAAACTCAAGCTGGAGTTCGTCAATCAAGGCGATATTTTTGATTTTGAGAAGACTCAACATATTTGAGTTAGATTATAAAGAAATTTCAACACAAAGCCGCAAAGAACACAAAGAAAGATTAACCGCAGATGAACGCAGATAGACGCAGATTCAAACAGGATGCACAGGATGGACAGGATAAATAATTTTTTGTTTGTGTCCTTTCGTGTTTGTTCGTGGCTAATTCTTTCTTCTCTCTGTGCTTCTCTGTGTCCTCTGTGGCTAAAAATTCTTTAATTTATTCGCGGCACGACCTTTTCGCCTTTCAGCCATTTGCCGTTTTTGTAAACGGCGTCGGGCGGAAAGCGCGTTTCCAAATCCGCCGCTTTCCAGTCAATCCGGCGCGATTTTTTATAGAACAGAAAATCCGCCGGAATGCCCGCGCGCCACGCGCCCGCGCGCGGCACGAGATAAAAATTTTCGGCGTCGTATTCTTCCAAGCCGTAAGAGCCGATGGACATATCGCCCGTTTCCCGTACGGTCAAAAGCGTTTCTTCGCCCGCGCGGCGGCGGTCGGCGGCAAGACCGGAATCGGACTGAAAAGCTTCGCCCGTTTGCGGCAAAACGACGATGGTCGCTTTGCGGAAAAGAACGTTGTAAAGATTGCCGACGTCGTTAAAAGGCAGGCTGTCGTAAACGCTCATTTGCGCTTTCGTTTCGCTGCCCGTGACGATTGAGCGGAGCGCGGCAAGATAGGCGACGAAATTTACTTTGACCAGAAACATTTCGTCTTGACCATACTTTGCGCCGGTTTCAATCAAAATCGCGGGCGTGCCCCAGGCGGAAAAATTATCGCCGAAAGCGCGCGGGTTGTATGCGTCGTCGTAGCGCCCGACGCCGCCTTTGATGAAATGATTCAGGGCTTCGACCATCACGGCGCAAATGCGGCGGCTGCGCTGGTGTTTTTCGTCGGATTTGCCTTCCGGATTGCCGCTCACCGCCAGAAGCGAAATCACCGCCTGCCGATTCGTGTTTCCGGCGGCGGTCAAAGAATTTTGATTGTGCAGGTTAAAGCCGATTTCGGGCTGCCATTCGTCGCGCAGCTTTTTCAAAAGTCTGCCTTCGGGCGTTTGCAGCGCGCGGGCGTCGCGGTTGATGTCAATGCTTTGCAGATTGCGGCGTTGATAAAGCTCCGCGCCGTCTGGGTTGAGCATCGGCACGGCGCGAATCGTCAATTTTTCCTCGATTTCCCTGACCCATTTTTTGTCGCGGTTCGTCTGCAAAAACCCCAACAAATCGATGAGCGCGGAAGTCGCCGTCGGCTCGTCGCCGTGCATCTGCGACCACATAAAAACGCGCGTCGCGCCTTTGCCGAACTCGACCTGATAAATCTCCCGATTCGCGTAACTGCGCCCGACTTCGACGACTTTTAAGCCAAGCCCGCGCAGCTTTTCCAGATAATTCTGCAAATCCTTGTGCCGAACCTGCGAAGGCGGCAGAGTCGAAACGTGCTGCTTGTCCCAGATTTTGCCGAAATCTTCAGCCGATTGCGCCCGCGAATCGAAATGCAGAAAAAGCATCAGAAGCGTCAAAAGGAAAAATGAAAGCGGTTTCATATCAAATAAGATAAACCGTTTCTTACATTTACATCAACTCTTTTTTCGATTTGTTAGTGGAAACCGAAAAGGCGAAAACGCGAGCGGTGATGGAGTGTGTCTCAACGCTAAACTTAGACACGCTCCATGACTGTCGCGTTTCTGCCTGCTCTTTTTTCGATTTCAAATTCAAATCTTTCTTCTTCCCACTCATTTCGTGATTGTTTGTAAGTTCTTTCAGCGAAAGAAACTTTTCCGCTCGTTTCAATCAATAAAACGGTTGACGAGCGCGTCCCGTAAATCGGAGTTTCGATAAAAATTGAGGAAAGCAGGCGTTCACGCTCCAAACCGATTCCCGTCTCGGGCAAATCTTCGTCAGCGGCTTTGGTCGTATCAAGCAGAATTTCAAACAACGATTCAACGGAAAAATTTTCTTTTTCAATCAAATTTTTCAAACCCGTTTTCCCGCGCGTCACCTTTCGCCAAGGCGTGTCGAGCAGATGATTGCTCAAGCCGTAAACGCCGCTTTCGAGAATTTTTATCCGGTCGCCGCGATTGGAAAAATAACCGATTTCCGCATCGAATTCGCCGACGAGCAAATTAAAACCCGAATATTTCGGGGCGCTTTCCTGAATTTTACGCAGGTAATTTTCGGGCGTTTCCGCCGACCGCAGAAAATCGCCGACCAGATTTCCGCGCGATAAATTTCCGGTCGGAGCCAGCGGGTCGCGATAATTCGTGACGGCGGAAAATCTGCCGCTGCGGGTGACGCCGAGCCAAGTTCCCTGATAAATCAAATCGCGCCCGGCGAGAATTTCCGGCGCGTCCTGCCAGAATGCGGCGCGCGCCGTCGGGCGCTCGTAAAACTCGTCACGATTCGCCGCCAGAATCAGGCGATATTTCGGATGCGCCTTGTAAGCCAGAAAAATTGAACACATAAAAGAATTTTAGATTTTAGATTTTAGATTTTAGATTTGCCGTTAGGAAAAGACTAATCTAAAATCTAAAATCTAAAATCTAAAATCTAAAATTTCTGACTTTATTTTTCCGTGTAATAAACCTTTAAATCTTTCTCGCCCGTGATGCGCCACGCGCCGTTGATTTTTGTGAGCTGAAGCTGTGACTGGGCTTTGCCTTTGTTGCGATGGTCGGCGCCTTCGAATTCCCATTTTTTGTCGAAGACGGCGGTTGCTTTTTCGCCGGAAGCGTCGGGCGTGACGCGCAGATTGTCGATTTCGACGTGAAAATCGTCGAAGTTTTCGAAAGCTCTCTGCTTGTCGCCGCGAACGGTGCCGAGGCTGACGTCGCGCGAATTGTAGTAATAATCCAGACGGTCGGCGTAATTGCTCATATGCGTGTTGAGATTGCCGGATTCCAGCGTGTCCGCCCAATCGTCAACCTTTTCGGAGACTTCGGTTTTTATCTGTTCGGCGTCGACGTTCGGCGCGGGCGCGGCGTTCGAATTCGTGTTGGCGGGCGAAGGCGTCGGCGCAGCGTTGGCGTTTGCCTTGTTCGCGTTGGCGTTTGAAGAATTTTTGTTTGACGCTTTGGGCGAATTGTTGACGTTGACATTGACCGCGACTTCCGTTCCGCGATTTTGCAGAAGATACCACGCCGCGATGCCGCCGCCGACCAGAAGCGAGGTGACGAGCGCCGTCGCAAAAATTATGAGTCCCGTGCGGTTTTTTTTCGGTTCAGGCTGCCGCGCGTCGGGCTGCGTGACCGCAATCGGCGTGTTAACGGTCGGGCGCACGACGGTCGGCGCTTCTTCCGTCCGGCTCCAGCCCGCGCTGGTCGTCGGAGCTTCCGAAGCATTAACCAAAACGGTTCCGTCCTGAAGGCAAAATTGCAGAGTGTCGTCGGTATAAGTCGATTGGCAGCGCGGACAATATTTCATAAGCATTCAAAACGCCGGACGGGAAACATCGAATAAAAGATTAATTTCTCGTTTTCCACTTTATATTTTGCCTTATCAAAGGTTTGCAATCCAGCGTTTAATTATACAATCATTCTGCGGCGCGGGTTGAAATTTTCCGCCCGCCGCCGAAATAATAAATTTACGCGCGCCGCGACGGTTTGTCTTCGATTGTGCCTGCGGCGCTTTTTCATTTATACTTTTGCAGAAATTATAGTTTAGGGAAACAAGATGAAATTTGAAATCAGCCATAAAATTATCGCACTCGGTTTTGTTATTACATTCGCCTTTTTAGTTTTTTCCTGCCAGCCGCAGCAGCAACAAATCGGCGGCGCGCAGACGCCGACCGACGCCTACAAGATGCTCTACGCGGCGGTGAAAAGCAAAAATCCGGAAAACATCAAGAAAATGATGTCGAAAGATTCGATGATTTTTGCCGAAGGCGCTGCCAAACAGCAAAATAAATCGCTCGAAAGCGTTCTGGAAAACGGCTTTTACGCTTCGACGTTTTCCGCCACCTTGCCGAAAATGCGCGACGAGCGCATAAAAGATAATTTCGGCGCGCTCGAAGTCTGGAACGAAAAGGAACGGCTCTGGGAAGACGTCGCATTTATCAGGGAAGAAGACGGCTGGAAAATCGCCGTCGGCGATATTTTCAAAGGAACTTATCAATCGCCCGGCAAATCGCAGTCGATAGTCGAAAAAGAAAACGCCAACGCGATGAATCCGAATAACGCGATGAGCCGCGGAAACATCAACACCAACGTCGATATGAACAAGATTCCGGTGACGAACGTCCAACCGAAGCCGCCGCTTGCCAATAAAGACGCGACCGGAGAGAAGAAAAAATGATTTCCGTCGAGCAGATTGTGGAAATTTTAGCGCAATACAAAAAACACGGCTGGACTTTACGCCGTGTTTTGCTTTCTGACGAATTGCGCGTCCGCGCGTATAACGAGCTCGTCTCGCTTTCCGACCATAAAGCGGTCGAGTTTGTTTCGTCGAACGTCGAAGCCGCGTGGTTTTCGCGCCCCGCGAAAGACGGCGAGGCGTGGGAATTGCGTCATCTTTCCGTCACGCCGTTTGCGCTGTTTGAAGTTTTCGACGAAGATGACGAGGAAGAAACGCGCGAAGAAGCGCGAAAAGAAATGGAAACCAGACTGAAAGTTTCAGTCATCAAATAAACGCTCAGTTTTTTCGTATTTTCCGATTCACGAAAAGATATTTACAAATTCTCATATTTGTTAGAAAATTGGACTGGTTTGAAATGATGATTAAAGATTTTGGGGCGCGAGTCGAAAAAGTTTGGGAAGGCTTGCGACCCATGACAAAAAAAATGCTGGTTGGCGCCATCGAAGCAAACACCGCCAACACGCCGAAACAAAAATTTTCCTACGACGCTCACGCCGATTGGGAACTTAGCCGACTGCTCACCGCGCTGGACGAACAGGCAAGCGACACGGAAATCCGCAAAGACGCCGAAAAACTCCGCGAAATCAAACAATTAGCGGAAACCTGCAACGCCGTTCTACAGGCGCAGACCGAATCCGCCGAAGTTTTTATACAGCTTGCCGAACGCGCTTTGAAACAAAACGATTTTCGCAAAATCGACGTGCTGGCTGATATTCTGAGTCAAAGGTTTTCGGTCGGCGAGATGTGCGAAATCGTTCGCCAGACGACCAATCCGGCGATTCGCGCGCTCGGTTTCGAAGCGCTCGCGCTCGTCCCGGTTTCGGCGCTGATGCAGATGGTCGATGACCCGATTTATTTTGAAATCGTCCGCAACGTGCTCGAACAGCAAGCCTTCGAATACGAATCCGAAGAAGCCCGCCGCATTTTAGAGCAGCTGGATTTCGAAGAAATGAGCGGCGAATAAACGAGGCAGAAGCCCGCGCGTCAGTAAGGGCGGAATTATTTTACAAAAAATGGGACGCTGATTTATTAAGATGATTTAAGATTGGTTAGGATTAATTCAAATAAAAATCTTAACCAATCCTAATTTATCCTAATAAATCAGTGTCCCATTCTCGCTAAACAAATCCGCCCTTGCTTACGCGCGGGCTTCTGCCTCATTTATCAATCGACCGGAGAGCCAGAATTGACCGTGCAGATAGCCGCCGATGTTCGGCTCGACCGTGACGAGCTTCGGGTCGGCGACGACGTCGATTTCTCCGCCGAGAGTCTCGACCAGAAACCAGTAAAATTTTTCGCCAGTCAACTGGTTTGTTTTCAATTCAAACTCCTTGATTTCGCCCGTAAAAACGCCGAAAGCGAGCGGCGGCTGGCTTTTGTCGGCATCCAGATTGAAAAGCCCGCTCGGCACGAATGATTTGGCGGCGAATTTTATTTCAGATTCCTGGCTCTCGTCATAATCCTGCTCGCTTTTGAAAATCCCGAATTCGCTTGACGCGAAAGCCGTCAGCTGGACTTCGCAGTTTTGCGGAAAATTCAGATTGTTGTGGGTACGAAAATCGGGCACGTCGAAGACGAACGGATAGTCGCCGGTTTCATAATTTTCGTTTTGCGGATTTGCCCACGCGTGAAACGCGCCGTCCAGTTCGGAAGATTCTTTTTCAATCGCTTCGGTCAGGGAAACGGCGCGGCGGCTTTTGCCTTCAAAATGCGGGTTAAAACCGATAAGCTCCTGCGAAGCATTCGCCTGCAAATAAATCGCCGCGCCCGAAGCGTCCGCGAATTTATAATACGAGCCGCGCGGGCACGGTATTTCCCGAACGTTTTCCAGAACTTTCATTATCACGTCGTTCACGTCCTGCTCGCCGCGCACGGGAAAGCCGATGTCGGATAAATTGCTCATAATTTAATAAAAAGATTTTGCCCGCGAAAGAATAAGAAAAAGAATTAACAGGGATAACAGGATAAACAGGGATTAATAAAAATCATTCTTCTAATCCCGTCTATCCTGTTATCCCTGTATTTCTCTTTTGTGTCTTTTCGTGTTCTTTCGTGGCTGATTTTCCTTAGCTCGCCGAAATTGATTCGCTTTTCGCTTCCTTGTAGCGATTCTGATACATCGGAAAACGCGCGGTCAATTCGGCTACTTCGCCTTTGACGCGCGTGCGTATTTCTTCCGATTCCGGTTCGTGAATTATCGAAGCAATCATCGCGGCAATCTGTTTCATCTCGGCTTCTTTCATTCCTCGCGTGGTCAGCGCCGGGCTGCCCAAACGAATGCCGGAAGCGATAAACGGTTTGTTCGGGTCAAACGGAATCGTGTTTTTGTTGACCGTGATGTGAACCGCGTCCAGAGCTTTTTCCGCCGCTTTGCCGGTAATTCCCTTGCCGTCCATAAAAACATCGACGAGCATCAGGTGATTGTCCGTGCCGCCGGAAACGATGCGCAAGCCTTGATTTTGCAATTCGGCGGCGAGAACTTTGGCGTTGGCTAAAACCTGCTGCTGGTAAGACTTGAAATCTTCCTTCAGTGCTTCGCCGAACGCGACGGCTTTAGCAGCGATAATATGAACCAGCGGTCCGCCCTGCACGCCGGGAAACAAACGTTTATTGACGTCGCCCGCATATTCTTCGCGGCAAAGAATCAAGCCGCCGCGCGGTCCGCGCAGGGTTTTATGCGTCGTCGTCGTCACATATTCGGCGTGCGGAATTGGCGAAGGATGAAGCCCGACCGCAATCAAACCCGCGATGTGCGCGATGTCCGCCATCACTCGCGCGCCGATGGATTTGGCAATCTCGCCGATTCTCTCAAAATCAATCGTGCGCGGATAAGCGGACGCGCCGCAGATAATCAATTTCGGCTTGTTTTCTTCGGCGATGCGCTGTAATTCGTCGTAATCAATCGTCTCGGTTTCGCGATTGACGCCGTAATCGGCGACCTTGTAATTCAAGCCGGAAAAATTGAGCGGATGCCCGTGCGTCAGATGCCCGCCGTGCGAAAGATTCATTCCCAAAATCTGGTCGCCGTGTTCGAGCGCCGCCAGCAACACGGTCATATTCGCCTGCGCGCCCGAATGCGGCTGAACGTTAGCGTGGTCTGCGCCGAATAATTGTTTAGCGCGGTCAATCGCCGTCTGCTCGACCACATCGGCAAACTCGCAGCCGCCGTAATAACGTTTTCCCGGATAACCTTCGGCGTATTTGTTCGTAAAAACCGAGCCCATCGCTTCCAGAACCGCTTCGCTCACAAAATTTTCCGAAGCGATTAATTCCAAACCGTCCGCCTGCCGCCGCACTTCGTTGTCAATCGCCTCCGAGATAATCGGGTCGGCTTCCGCCAAATTCGCTGTAAAAAAATTGTTCATCGGGTTTCCTCAAAATTTTCTGAACTTCTTTAATACTCTATTTATAAATTCCTGCAATTAATCTATCACTTTCTGAACTTTACTTCGCAGCCAGCTTTCAATCTCGTCAACTTTCCAAGCGTCGGATTCAACAGCTAAAGCCATCTCGATTTGTTCGCCAACAGTCCAATTTCTACGATAGCCGTTCAGTTCGAGAAATCGTCTTAAAATAGTTGTGGCGGTTCGTTTATTTCCGCCTGTCCAAGGATGGTTTTTGATAAGCCCGAAACATAATGTTGCCGCTTGGCGAATAAAATCTGCATTTTCATAAACGGCTGAATGTCTTGGTCGCGCCAAAGCAGATTCTATCAAATCACGGCTTTCAATACCGCGGCGCTCTTCTCCCAGGCGCATCATCAACCCAAAATGAATCCGAACTGCTTCTTCAAATGAAACATACCTGATTTCATCAATCGCCAATCCGCTTCATCTCCTCAAAATATTCTTTTTCCTCTTCTACAACGCGGTCTAAAAAAGATTCCGTTTCTGCCGAAGGTCTGATATAAGAGCTTTGAATCGCACCGTTTTTGAAAGTCAGGCTGACGAGAGTTCCTTCGGCAAAACCTTCGCGACGGCAAACTTCGGCGGGAACTTCTAAAATCCACGTATCTTTTTCAAAACTCACGGTTTTTAATTCGTCCTTTTTTTCTGAAACGTCACTCATTAGAATTCTCCAGCTCCGTAATTTTTTCGACTCTCTTTTCGTGTCGCCCGCCTTCGAATTTGGCGTCGAACCAGGCGCGGACGATTTTTTGTATTTCTTCTTCGGGCAGAACGCGCGCGCCGATGGAGAGGACGTTGGCGTCGTTGTGCTGGCGGGCGAGGCGGGCGGTTTCTTCGTTCCAGGCTTGGGCGGCGCGGACGCCTCGTATTTTGTTGGCGGCAATCGCGATGCCGATGCCGGAGCCGCAGACGACGATTCCCTGCCCGACTTCGCCGTCGCGCACCGCTCTGCCGACTTTCGCGCCGAAATCGGGGTAATCGACCGAATCCAGCGAAGTCGTGCCGAAATCTTCGTATTCGACGCCGATTTCGTCCAGAATTTTTTTGATTTTTTCCTTTTCTTCAAAACCGGCGTGGTCTGAGCCGATGGCGATTTTTAAGTTAGTCATTCGTCCCTCGTCCTTTGTCCTTTGTTTTTGATTTTAGCTGAAAATTTTATTTTTAGAAACAATTGCAAAGGACGAAGGACGAAGGACAAAGGACGAAAACGGAAAAGAACCGCCGCCGACTTCCCCTCCGGCTTTGACGGTTCTTTTCTTTAACCTTCTCTTATCCGCCGTCAGCTGCCGACGATTATGAGCGGTTTGAGCGTTTTTATCTTATAAATGAAAAAGTCGATTGTCAAGTGTTTTTAAATTTTTGTTCGCTTTTCGCCAAAATCCGGAAGCTATTAAATTTTTATTTGTGCGATTCGTGCGTTTTGTATAAACTGAAAATGGCTGGTAAAGAAAAATGCCGGAGTTGAACGACTTAACGACAAAGGACGTGGCGCGCCTGTGCCGCGTCAGCGACGCGACCGTCAAACGCTGGGAAGAAGCCGGTTTGCTGAAATCCGAGCGGACGAGCGGCGGTCATCGTCGTTTTCGCGCCGAAGAAGTCGCGCGTTTTCAGCGCCGCCAAACTATCGGCTTCGAGCCGTCGCGCGGCGAATCAGCCCGGGCGGCGCTGCGGCGGCGGCGGATTAAGAAAAGCTATTCAAATTCTCTGCTGTTTCATTCGCTGCTTGCCGGGCGCGACAGCGAGGCGGGAAATATTCTGATTAACGCGGCGCTGCACGGCAAATCGCCGGCGCAGATTTTTGACGATGCGCTCTGTCCGGCGATGCGCCGCGTCGGCGAGCTTTGGTTTACCGGCGAGATAAACATCGCGCAGGAACATCTCGCCACGCGCGCCGCCTATAATGCGATTTACAAGCTCAGGGAATCGGTTCCGCCGGGAGAAATGTCGGATAAGCTGGCTTTTTGCTGCGCGATTGAAGGCGATTTTCACGAGCTTCCGACGCATCTGGCGCAGGTGACGCTGGAAAATGAAGGCTGGGAAGCGATGAATTTCGGCGCGAACACGCCGCTTTACTCTTTGACCGACGAAATTTTGTATCACACGCCCGAAGCGGTCTGCATCGCGGCGGCGATTATCGGCGATTACGAACGGCTGGCGCGCGATTACAAAGAATTTCGCGCGCGCATCGCGAAGCTGAAAATTCCAATCGTTTTAGGCGGCAGGGCTTTCGCGGACAAGCGCATCCGCGCGCGTTTTCCCGCCGAGCTTTACGCGGAAAATTTCACCGGACTTGCCCGATTCGTGAAAGGCTTGACGGTTAAATAATTAAATTTCACCCCGGCAGATAGCCGCAATTTCTTTGAAGTTTATGAATTTGCGGCTATTCTTTTATGTAAAAAATCAGTGTCAGTAGCCCAAGCGTCAGCGCGGGCTTTTGTGTTAGATAAAGTTCTCGATTATTTCAATTGCAGCCCTCCGTGACGGTCGGGCTGCTGACACTGATTTTTCTTAAAAAGCGATTTTAGCCGCGCAGGCAACCAAACGCCGTCTTAAATCTCTAAAAATATGTAAGCTCTTTTCGAATCAGTCCGTCTTTGGAGAAAGTTTTATGCGAATCCGATATTTTCCGTCTCTGGTTCTGTTCACGCTTCTGTTTTCCGTTTCCGTTTTTGCCGAATCATCAGGCAAAGCCAAAGAATTAGCGCGCCAAGCCGCGTCCGAAAATCAAGCGGAAGCGGTCGCCGCCGTCAATCAGCTTCGCCTTCTGCGTCAGGAAGGCTTGGACGCATTGTTTGAAACCTACGCCGCCGACATCAGGCGTTTTCGCGAAACGGGCGAAGCGAGCGACGACTGGAAACGCATCGCGTCGGCGATTGACGGCGTGGCGATGCAGAAGGACGCATACGCTTCCGGGCTGTTCTGGTTTACGGATTTGGAGCAGGCAAAACTGGCGGCAAAAGCGCAGAATAAACCTATCCTGAGCCTGCGCCTTCTGGGGAATTTAAACGAAGAATTCAGCTGCGCGAACAGTCGTTTTTTCCGCGCCGTGCTTTATTCAAACGCGGAAATTTCGCGGTTCCTGCGCGAAAATTACGTTCTGCACTGGAAATCGGTGCGTCCCGCGCCGAAAGTGACGATTGATTTCGGCGACGGACGGAAAATCGAGCGCACGCTGACGGGCAACAGCATTCATTATTTGCTGGACGAAAGCGGCACAATCATCGACGCGCTGCCCGGTCTCTACAGCCCGCAGGGGTTTCTGAAATACATCACGCAGGCGCAAAAGGTCAGCAAAATCATCGACGGCGCGCCTGCCGCCGACCAGCGAGCGGCGCTGCTCAAGTTTCGCTGGCTGATGTTTGACGACATCCTGACAAAGCGGCGTCAGGCGGTCGCGCAGGCGAAAGTCAAGCTCGTTGAGCCGAAAGCAGGACTTACCGCCGTAGACGTCATGCCGCGCGCGATGACGAAAATGGCGACCGAGCGCGTTATTCTGACGGACATTTACGACAATTTTTCGCGCTACGAGCCGCAGATGAATCTCGACGATTGGAACAAGCTCGCCAAAATTTACACGGGCAGAACGAAAATCGACGCCGAAAGCCTGGCTTTTATCCGTCGTCAAAACGCGAAAACCGGCTTGAGCGAAACGGAATTTACGAGCCTTATCGAAAAACTGGAAAAATTTATCGCGCTCGACACGGCGCGCAACGATTTTCTGTTTCACCCGCAGCTTTACAGCTGGCTGAATAATGAAGCCGTGACGGACGTCGAGAAATTCAACGCGCGCGTCTACGCCGAAATCTTCAAAACGCCGGATTCCGACAAATGGCTGGGAATGTATGCGCCGGACGTTTACACGGCGCTCGACGGCGGCGGAATCATTAAATAAAACGCCCGCGCCGGACAAAATCGTATATGAGCAAACTGAAGAAAGGGTTTCGCGCTTGTATATTTTTGATTGCGGTTTTTATCGCGACGCATTCGGCAGCTGCGGCTCAAGTCATCGAAATCGAATATGACTTTCGCGCCGCTCTGCACGGCTGGACGACGGGTTTTGCCGATTATCCGCCGAACACGGGCACGGGTTACGAGTTGGATTCCGGGCTGCGCTTTATGCCGCGCAAGGTGACATTCGTGCCGCGACGCGGACTTTATATTCAGGGAAATAATCACTCGGACGATTTGTTTATGTTTCTGAAACGCCGCCTCGCCGCCGCAGAAGGAATCGTCGCCGGGCAAGCTTACCGCGTCGAATACGTCATCAAATTTGCTTCAAACGCGGCGAGCGGCTGCGCCGGAGCAGGCGGCGCGCCGGGAGAAGGTGTGACGCTGAAGGCGGGCGCCAGCCCAATCGAGCCGCTGGCGATTCTGCAATCGAACGGCTGGCTGAGAATGAATGTCGATAAAGGCAACCAGGTCGTCGGCGGCACGGCGGCATCGGCGGCGGGAAATATCGCCAACGGAATTCCCTGTCAAGTTGCCTCGCCGACTTATCCGTTCGCTCTGGTTCAACGCTCTCATCAACACACGACCAATGTCGCGGCAAGCCCGAACGGCGAATTGTGGCTTCTGGTCGGAACCGATTCGGGTTTTGAAGGAATGACCAGACTTTATTATCAAAGCATCCGGGTGAAATTGACGCCCGTATAGAATTTCAGACGCGGTTTGCGGAATCAATCAGCGTCTAATTCTTTTTTCCAAACAGCGCATCGCGACAATTTACGGCAACCGCTGAGCCTGCCGATGACATCTACCTTATTTGTTCGATTCACGCAAACGCTTTATAATTTCGCCGGAGATTGATGAAATCCGTCTTTTCGACAATTTTACTCGCGCTCGTTTTTGCCTTGACCGTCGCGGCGCAGGAAAACCTGCCCGAACTGGTTAAGCGCATCAAGCCGTCCGCCGTCGCCATCGAAACTTTCGACGCGCGCGGCGCTGTTCTCTCGCGCGGCAGCGGTTTTTTTATTGCGGGCGATAAAGTCGTGACCAACCGGCACGTTATCGAAAAATCAGCCCGCGTCGAGGTGCATCTTATCAACGGCAAGAAATATCCGGTCAAAGGCGTGCTGGCAATTGACGGCGAAGGCGATTTGGCGGTTTTGCAGGTCGAAGTTCCGTTGAATGTCGCCGCGCCTCTGCAGATTGAAA
Source organism: Pyrinomonadaceae bacterium (assembly GCA_036389695.1). Lineage (GTDB taxonomy): Bacteria > Acidobacteriota > Blastocatellia > Pyrinomonadales > Pyrinomonadaceae > JALZHR01. The sequence goes on along the minus strand of DASVWG010000009.1, from coordinate 9,518 downwards.
AAACGACGCCGCAGGAAGGCGAGTCGATTGTCGTTATCGGCAACCCGTTCGGTCTGGAAGGCTCGGTTTCAAACGGCATCGTTTCCGCCGTGCGCGAAATTCCCGGCTACGGGAAAATCATACAGATTACCGCGCCGATTTCGCCCGGCTCATCCGGCTCGCCGGTCGTCAATATGCGCGGGCAGGTGATTGGCGTCGCCACATTGCAAGCCGCCGAAGGTCAGAGCTTGAATTTCGCCGTGCCTTCGGAAAGAATCGCGCAGTTAAAATTGGGCGATTTGCAGACTTTTGCCAGCCTGAGCGCCGAGACGCAGAAAAACAAACGCGCTCTCGCGCAATCGCTGTATTCGCAAGGTCTGGCGCTGATTTCGCGCGACGATTACGCGAAAGCCGTCGCTTATTTTGAAAAAGCCGCGGAGATTGACCCGAATTACGCCGAAGCGTGGTATCAGGCGGGATTTTGTTACGGGATGCTCGGTCGTCACGCCGACGCTTTGAAAGCTTCGCGCCGCGCCGCCGCGCTGCGTCCGGAATGGGCGGAAACTTTTGTCAATGTCGGCGCGTCGAGCTACGCGCTCGGACAATTTAAAGATGCCGTCGAAGCTTACCGGCAGGCGACCAGGCTCGACCCGTATAACGCCGACGCGCAGTACGCGCTCGGACTCAGCTTTAATAAATTAAATCGCACCGACGAAGAAATTCTCGCTTACAAACGCGCCGTCGCACAGAAACCCGACCACGCGGGCGCGCTCGAACGACTCGGACTCGCTTATTTCAAAGCGAAGCGTTACGCGGAAGCGGCGCAGGCGTTTGAAAATCTGAAAACCTACAAGCCGGAAGCCAAAACCTACAATTATCTCGGCGAAAGCTTATTTGAGCTCGGCAAAACCGAAGAAAGCGTCGAAGCCTTCAACAACGCCGCCAGCCTCAATCCCGATTTCGACAAGGCGCGCTACAATCTCGGTCGCGCGTATCTGAAGCTCGGCGACCGCGATTCAGCCAACATGCAATACGAAATTTTGCGCAGCGCGCGCTCGGATTGGGCTGACCGCCTTTTCGTTTTAATCAATCCTTAACTTTCAGTCTGTTTGCTTTTATTCCTGAATCGGCGGGTCGCTGACGGTGGCGAACAATCCTTGTCTGTCCGCGCCGCGCAAGATGCCGGTCGCGTCGATGTAAAAAGACCTGAAACCCGTTTCGCCGTACAATATGGGCACGGATTGAGAGTAGTAAAAAGCCGTCTGAAACTGATGTTGGGCAAGCACAACCACCATATAAACGCTGCCGGCATAATGACCGCCAGCCAGATATGCATTAATTAATCCCGCATTATAAAGCTGCGTGAGGGTTCCGTAATCTCCGTTTCCGATGGCGGCACGATACCTTAACTGCGCCGTGTCGAGCGAGCGCATCGCGGCTATCGTCTTTCTTTCGTTTTCATAAGCTAAAGTCGGCGTGCAGATTTCGATGAGCGGAGCGTCGGCGTCGGCTTGCTGCCCGAATTTATTTGCGCCGCGCAGTTTGCAGCCGGAGTCGATGTAGAAAGACCTTTTCGCCGTTTTCCCGTACCGGTACGGAGTCGCCGTCGCGACAAAGCGCGGCGCTCCTGAGATGAAAACTTCGCTGATGCCGTAAATATAGCCGTACTTAACGCCGGTCGCGACGGCATTATCTATCAGATTTGCGTTTAATAATTGAATTCCGCCGGCGAATCTTCCGTTGCCGACGGTCAAATAGTAGGTCGCCTGCGCGGCGTAAATTTCGCGCAAAACGCGCATCGCGAACAATTCGTTTTGCAGCGCCGGATATTTGGCGGCGGTGATTTTGCCGGCTGATTTGTTTTTGGATTTCGTTTTCGCGGGCAGAGCGGCTGCAAAAGCAAGCGTTAAGAAAAACGCGAAGACAAAGGCGAGAAATTTTCTGAACATAATTTATTTTTTGTTTATTCGGCGGTCAGGTTTTCAATCGGCGGCTCGTTTCCGGTGGGAACTTGCCCATGGATGTCCGCGCCGCGCAAGATGCCGCTCGTGTCGATATAAAACGACCTGATGCCCGTTTCGCCGTAGCCGAGCGGTATCGCCCAAATTTTATAGGAAGCGGGCGTGGTCGAAGTCGCCGCCTGCGTGAAGCACGTAAAAATATATTGCCTGTAACGACCGAACGCCAAATCCTCGCCGATTAAACCCGCGCTGAGCAAAGCAAAAAAAGTTCCGAAATTGCCGTTGCCCGTCGTTGATTGATAAGTCGCCTGCGCGGAGTGCAGCGTTCTGAAAGCCAAAATCACCAGCGCCTCGTTTTGATTGATTATCGCGGGAACGCAAGGCTCGATTGCCGGGTCGTTAATAGTCGCCTGCCCGCCTTTTTTATCCGCGCCGCGCAAGGTGCAGCGATGGTCGATGTAAAACGACCTGACGCCCGTCTTGCGATAGAGACGCGGAACGGCGGTGAGAACAAATTGAGGCGGATTCGCAGGCGTGGCGCTGGTTGCCGTCACGGTAAAGAAATAACCATACTTTTGACCGCTCGCTAAAACCCCGTCAATCAAATTTACCTGTCTCAACTGGGCAAGATGACCGAAATCGCCCGCGCCGACGCTCGCCTGATATTGAACCTGAGCGTTGTAAATCTGCCGCAAGGCGTTTATCACGAATCTTTCGTTTTGAACCGGCGGATATTTGGCAAAAACGTTCGGGCAAAAAGCAAACGCTAAAAATCCGACGAAGAAAAGCGCGAAATATTTTTTAGACATAATTTTTCGACAGGCAAGCAGGTCAAAAGATACGGCGTTGAAAGCCCTAAACAATTTAGCACGGAAAGATTACGCTTTACAATGTTTCTATGATGATTGGAAAGCGCCGCCGGCAAGCCGAAAGATAAGATTTCCTGATTGGAAAATGCGATTTGATAGTTAGTAAACGCCGTTTGATAGTTACTGAATCGCGTTTACTGGTTAGTAAGCAGAGTTTGATAGCTAGTAAATTGAATTTACTAGCTATCAAATGGATTTTCCTGCTTAAAGCGCGCAATTTCGCATCAGGTTAATGCAGTTCTTTGTTTCCTATCCGCGTTTATCCGCGTAAATCTGCGGTTTTATTTTCCTGAAATTTTCGATTTATCAGGCTCGCGACAAAGCCCGCGCCGAAGCCGTTGTCGATGTTGACGACCGTGACGTTCGAGGCGCAGGAATTGAGCATTCCGAGCAGCGCGGCGATGCCGCCGAACGACGCGCCGTAGCCGATGCTGGTCGGGACGGCGATGACCGGAACTTTGACCAGACCGCCGACGACCGACGGCAGAGCGCCTTCCATTCCCGCCGCGACGACGACGACGCGCGCCGTTTGCAGAATCTCTCTTTCCGACAAAATCCGGTGAATTCCGGCGACGCCCGCGTCCCAGATTCTTTTGACTCGATTGCCCATCGTTTCCGCCGTCAGCGCGGCTTCTTCGGCGACGGGAATATCGCTCGTGCCGGCGGTGACGATGGCGATTTCGCCCGCGCCGAGCTCGGTTTTATCGCGATGGACGCGAATCAATTTTGCCGATTCGTGCCACTCGGCTTCGGTGAAAACATTGCGGATTTCGCCGAAAGTGTCGGCGTCGGTGCGCGTTATCAAAACGTTCGGCGAGCGGGCGACGAGCTTTTCAAAAATCCCCAGGATTTGCGCGCGCGTTTTTCCCTGCCCGAAGACGACTTCGGGAAAGCCCTGCCGCTCGGCGCGGGCGTGGTCGACTTTGGCATAGCCGATGTTTTCGTAAGACAGGTTTTTCAGCCGTTCGGCGGCTTCGGCAAGCGGCGTTTCGCCTCTCGCGTGCGCCTCAAGAATTTCCTCGATTTCCCTCTGATTCATAAAATCAGTTTAAGGCTTTGCCGCGAAAAGTAAAAAGCGGCGAAATTTTCATTTCAGATGACTTTATATTTTCTCGGATTTTTATAGTTTTCCGGTTTGAATTGATATATAGTTGAAGCCTCAAAACCGATTTATTAAGCCCTCAATAAATACTATGAAACAACTTCTATCCGCCGCTTTTGTCAGGAAGCTTATCCGGCTCGGCGTTTGTCTAATCCTGCTGACGCTCGCTTTTTCAGCCACAGCCGACGCCGGTTTTCTTTACGTTTATAACAATACGAGCAACAGCATTTACGGGTATTCGGTCAACGAAAGAACCGGCGCGCTGTCGCTGCTGGCGGGTTTTCCGGTCATCGCCGGCGGCACGGGCAACAACGTCGGTGTCAAACCCGAATTAATGAATATCGACCCGGCAAATAACCGTTTGTATGTCATCTCCGACGGGTCTGACACAGTTAACGCCTATTCCATTAACCCAACGACCGGCGCGCTCACCGCTCTGCCTTTTTCGCCGATTGAGCTTCCCGCCGGTCTCTATAATTCGGTGAAGATTAATCCTTCGGGTTCGCTGCTCGCCGTCAATGAGCTCCAAAGCTCGCTGACACGCATTTATGCGATTACTCCGACTTCGGCGAGTCTTTCGCAGACTCTTCCGTTTAACATCGACAATCAAATCGTCAGCGGTACGGTTTTCAGCCGCGACGGAAATTATTTCTACCAGATTGCCGGCGGCGGCACTTTTTTTCGGGGCTTCAATGTCAGCCCGACGACGGGTTTTATGACCGAAATGACCGGCTCGCCTTTCAGCCCGTCGCCCGGCACAGGTGCGCTGACCGATTCGCAGGGCAGAATTTTCGGGATTTACAACAACGCAATCCCATCCATCGGACGCGTTTTTACCACGAATCAGGGCGTTCCGACATTGGTTCACCAGTCGCCTATCAACAACGAGGCATCTACTGCTGCCGCTCTGCATCCGAACGAAAGATTTTTTGTCGCCGTGTTCAGCGGAGAACGCGTATTTTCCGTGCGGATTGACGGGACAGGCGCCGGCACGACTTTAACGCCGGTTGCGGATGCTAGAATCGTGGGAGGTTTTGCCCTCGCGCTGGTTTTTAATCAGGCGGGAAATTTTGTATTCGCCGGAGGTACTAGAATTTCGACTTTTAACTTTTTCAGAGATAATGGAGGCATCACTTTTAATAACATACAACCGCCGGACGCGAACGGATCCGGGAACGCGCCCGGCATCGCGTATCTGCCGACTGGAATTCCCGTTTTCGTGAGCGGCAGAGTGACCGATTCAAACGGAAGAGGAATTTCGGGTGCGATTATTACGGCGATTAGCGCGCAGGACGGAATCGTCCACACGGCACGCTCGAATCCGTTCGGTTATTACATTTTCGACGACTTGATTATGGACAGGAACTATACTTTTGAAGTAAGGCAAAAACAATTCGCCTTCTCTGCACAGGCTTTTACGCCGAATCAGGAAACAAACGAACTGAATTTTACGGCTTCGCCCTAAAGAAAAACCCGAGAATTTTTTGAATCGAATAACGCGGGCTTTGCCTCAAAAGTGCTTGATTTCGGACTTTTGAGGCAAAGCCGATTTTTGTCTTATTTGTGACATTCGCGCAAAAAAGTGTAGAGTAAAAATCTATGGAATTGACCGTCGGCGTCACGGGCGCATCAGGCACGATTTACGCTTTCCGCACATTGCAGATGCTGGCGGCGAGCGGCGTGGTTTCGCAGGTTAATCTGATAATGTCCACGACTGCCGCGACGGTCGCGCAGGTCGAGATGGGCGCTAACCTGCGCGAGCCGAACGCGGAAAAAATCAACGAGTGGCTCGGGCTGGAGAAAGATTCCAAATTTATACGCTTCTGGCGTCTGGATAATTTAGCGGCGAAGCCTTCTTCGGGTTCATACCGGCAGGAAGGAATGATAATCGTGCCGTGCTCGATGGGCACGCTCGGCGCAATCGCTTCGGGCGCGGGCGCGAATTTGATTCATCGCGCGGCTGACGTGACTTTAAAAGAAGGCAGAAAACTGGTTTTAGTTCCGCGCGAAACGCCTTATAACCAGATTCATCTGGAAAATATGCTGCGCCTCGCGCGCGCCGGAGCGCGAATTTTGCCCGCCAGTCCCGGCTTTTATCATCGCCCGCAGACGATTGCCGAGCTGGTCGACCATCTGTGTTACCGCATTTTAGACCAGTTCCAGGTTCCGCATTCCAAAAAATCGCAATGGACGGGCGACGAAGTGGCGCAGGCAGGAGAATAATCGATGAAAATAGACGGCAAAATATTTTTTACTTTTTTTCTTTTAATCTGCGCCGTTTCCGCATCTCGCGCGCAGGAAAGAAAACTGCTGCCGGTTGACGAAGGCAAAACGGACGCTTCTTTCAGCGCGTTTCGCGAAAAAACTCTGGAAGCGGCGAAAAGGCGCGACGTGAAATATATTTTGAGCATTGCCGACGCGAACCTCAGAATCAGTTTCGGCGACAGCAACGGCATCGAGGAATTCAAAAAATCGTGGAAACTGGATAGCCCGCGCAGCGAATTCTGGGACGAATTTATAAAGGTTCTTTCCAACGGCGGCGCGTTTTGGAAACGACCGGGCGCGCCGAAAAATCAGATTTTTCAAGCGCCTTATACCTTCACGCAGTTTCCCGAAGATTTGGATGCCGTCGAATATCAGGCAATTTTCGGCAACAATGTAAACCTGAGAAGCAAGCCCGAAACAAATGCTCCGGTCGTCGCGCGTCTTTCCTACAACATCGTCAAAGTCGATTTTCCGAATTCCGTCATCGACGAAAACCGGAAGGAAGGATATGTGTGGCTGAAAGTCGAAACTTTAGGCGGCAAAACGGGTTTCGTGAAAGCCGAATACGTCCGCAGCCCGCTCGATTACCGCGCCGTTTTTGAAAAGCGAAACGGCAAATGGAAATTAGTGACTTTCGTCGCCGGAGACTAAAGCTTTTATGTCAAACACTGTCGAAAGATTCACAAACCGCGTCGCCAATTACGTCAAATATCGCCCGACGTATCCAAAGGAAGTTTTGCGGTTTCTCAAAGACGAGCTGAATCTGCAAAGCGATTCGATTATCGCCGACGTCGGTTCGGGCACGGGAATTTTGACGAAAATCTTTCTCGAAAACGGCAACACGGTTTACGGCGTCGAGCCGAACGCGGCGATGCGCGCGGCGGCGGAAGATTTTTTGAAGGATTTTCCGAATTTTAAAAGCGTCGACGGCACTTCGGAAAGGACGACGCTGCCCGAACGCTCGATTGATTTCGTCACGGCGGCGCAGGCGTTTCACTGGTTCGAGCCGGAAAAAACGCGCGCCGAGTTTAAGCGAATTTTAAAGCCCGACGCTTACGTCGTTTTGATTTGGAACGAGCGCCAGCTCGATACGAACGCGTTCCTGCGCGAGTATGAAAATTTCCTGCTGGAATTCGGAAACGATTACGCTAAAGTCCGTCACGATAACATTTCCGACGAAAAGCTGGAAGACTTTTTTCAGGGCGATTTTCAAACGGCTGGCTTTCAAAACGCGCAGATTTTCGATTTCAAAGGCTTGAAAGGCAGAGTGCTTTCCTCATCATATATGCCGGGCGAAACGGACGCGCGTTACGCGGAAATGACAAAATCGCTCTCCGGCATTTTTACCAAACACGCGGAAAACGATAGAATAACAGTTTTATACGACACCAACGTTTATTACGGAAAACTTTAAAAGAAGATTTTTTTATGGAAGCAAAAGCAGAAACCAGAACCATCAGCGTCGCGCATTCACCTGATTCCGACGACGCGTTTATGTTTTACGGTCTGGCGACGAATAAGCTCGACACGGGAAACTTGAAATTCGAGCACACCTTAAAAGACATTCAATCGCTGAACGAAGATGCCAAAAATGGCGTTTACGACGTGACGGCAATCAGCTTTCACGCCTTCGCCTACGTGGCGGACAAATACGCGCTGCTGCCGCACGGCGCGAGCATCGGCGACAAATACGGTCCGATTCTCGTCTCCAAAGAGCCGCGCAAAGCCGAAGACATCTCGAAAATGAAAATCGCCGTGCCGGGCGAATTGACGAGCGCGTTTCTGGCTCTCAGGATTTACAATCAGGATTTTGAATACACGGTCGTGCCCTTCGACCAAATCATCGACGCCGTCAAGCGCGGCAAGGCGGACGCCGGTCTTTTGATTCACGAAGGACAGCTTTTTTACAAGCAGGAAGGGCTCGACAAAGTGCTGGATTTGGGCGAATGGTGGCATGAAAAAACCGGCTTGCCGTTGCCGATGGGCGGCAACGTCATCAAGCGCGATTTGGGCGAGGATTTAATGCGGCAGGTTTCGAAATACCTGCGCCAGAGCATCCAGTATTCGATGCAGAACCGCGAAGACGCGCTCGCCTACGCGATGCAGTTTGCCCGCGATATGCAGCCGGAATTAGCCGACCGCTTCGTCGCGATGTGGGTCAACGATTTAACGCTCGATTACGGCGAACGCGGGCGCGAAGGCGTGCGCCGCCTTTTGCAGGAAGGCTTCGAGAAAGGCATTATCCCAAACCAGGTCGAAATCGAATTTGTCGAAGGCTAAGCTCGATTAATGCAAAATGCAAAATGCAAAGTGCAAAATGGAAGAATAGATTTAATTTTGAATCTTAAATTCTTCTTCCTAATATTTTGCATTTTGCATTTTGCGTTTTGCATTTTCGACGTTTTGCATTTTCGACGTTTTGCATTAATTTACGCATCTTTTTTCGAATTTCGAGCATCTATTTTTTAACTTGCATTCGAGAGGAAAAAGATGAAAAAGTTCAGGTTCTTTTTATTGACGGCAATTCTTGCCCTCGCGGCTTTCGGCGCGGCGGCGCAGGATACAATCGTCAAAAACAATCTCAGCCAGACGGAGATTGACCGCATTATCAAGAATTTTACCGCTAAGGAAGGCGAATTTCGCATCGCCCTGACGCAGTATGTTTTTAATCGCAGCGCGGCGATTTCGACTATCGGCTTGGGCGGAAATATTACCGGCACGTATCGCCGCGATTCGTTTATGACCTTTACGCAGGCGGGCGAGCGCGTCGAAAAAATCCTTTTCGCGCCCGTTCCGACGCTGACCGAAATTTCGATTACGCCCGAAGATTTGGAAGATTTAGGCGGCGTCAATCCTTTCGCGCTGGAGCCTTCCGCCATTAATTTATACAGCTTCACCTATCTCGGGAAAGAAAAAATCGACGAGCTCGATTTGTATGTTTTCGACGTCGCGCCGAAAGTGATGCCCGACCCGAAGAAAACCAAGCAGCGGCTTTTTCAGGGCAGAATCTGGGTTGACGACCGCGATTTACAAATCGTCAAATCGCGCGGCAAAGGCGTTCCCGAATGGAAAAACAACCGCTTTCCGGTGGTCGAAACCATCCGCACCAATGTCGACGGAAAATACTGGTTTCCCGCCGATTCGCGCTCTGACGACGAGCTTGTTTTCGACAGCGGAAACGTCGTGAAGATGAAGGTGCGCGTCAAATACACGAATTACCGGCAAGGAAAAAGCGAGGTTCGCGTTCTCGACGACCCCGAAGAAACGAAAGAAGAAACCAAGCCGACGCCCAGTCCGACGCCGAAAAAACCGTAATTAACTGATAACTGATAACTGATAGTG
>DASVWG010000008.1:0-8182 GCA_036389695.1 Pyrinomonadaceae bacterium | reverse complement strand
GTTCATTTATTTTCTTGTAGCCAATTTTGAAAATCCGCCAAAACCGTAAACTGCTGTTCGGTCTGCCCGCGTTTTAAAAATTCGCTTAAAATTTCACTCGTCAAAATCGGCAATTCTTCGCTTTTTTCGATTTCTCGATATTCACCGCTCTGCAATTTGTAAATCTTCAATTTCTCGCCGTCGTATTGCCAGAACTCGGAAACTCCGAATTCTGCGTAAATCTCGAATTTGTCGTCCGAAGGATGATGAATGTCAATTTCGACGACAATATCCGGCGGCATTTCCATTTCATTCGGAACGTAATTTTTCGCCTGGTGAATATCGGCTTTGCTGACGAAATATGATAAATCCGGCTCGACGCCATAATTTCTCCGTTTCGAGCGCATTGTCGCTTTGCCGGTTGCAATCACGTTCATTCTCAAAGCAAATCCCGCAAATCTAATAAAATCATGTAACAACCCGGTTAAAAGCTCGTGAATTTCCGTCGTGGGCTTAATCGTTAAATTTCCTTTATTAAATGTCTGGTGAAGCGAGCTCGATTCGCCGATTTCCTCCGAAACTTCCACATAAGTTTCCCAATCCACGCCGACAAACATCATCGGATGTTTTAAGCCGATTAAATCTTTTCTGGAAAATGTGATTTCTGCCGTGACCATTATTTATTTTCTTTGCATTGCCGGATGCCCGAATTTTCCGTGACGTCGATCGTCGAGACGATTCGTTTTTTGCCGACGCGGTTGTAATAAAAACTGATGCCGCGATATTCCAAACCGCTTTTCAATTTGCCGTAAGCTTTCTCGATGTCTTCGACCGTGCTTTGTCCCAGAATGATGCCGCGCGTGGTTTTGGCGCGGTAAGGCGATTTGATTTCGATGTCGAAGATTTCCTTGCGCGTATCCGCCTGACAGATATAAAACGACAAGCCGAGTTTGGCGTAAGTCATCTGGTAGGAATATTTTTTGTTGGTTATCCAGTTATAATTCCTGCCGAATTTTTTGATGACATCCTCCATCGTCGATTTGCCGACAATGATGCCTTCGATGCCGACGCCTTCTTTGACGACGTTCGGCTTGGGCGCGGTTTTATCTTGCGCATTTGTCGCCGTTGTCAAAGATGAAAAGCAAACCAAAGCCGAAAATATCAAAAGAAAAATTTTTTTCTTCATCAAATCGAAGCGCTCCTAGAATTTTCTCGTCTGCGGGTCGAGCGCGTCGCGCAAGCCGTCGCCCAGAAAGTTCAGTGAGAAAAGCGTCAGAGCCATCGTCACGCCCGGGAAAATTAACTGCCACGGGAAGACCGAAATGTTTTTGATGCCTTCGGCGGCGAGACTGCCCCATGAAGCATAAGGCGCCTGCACGCCGATTCCCAGAAACGAAAGAAACGCCTCGGAGAGCATGACCGAAGGAATCGTCAGCGTCGCGTAAACAATAACGGGTCCGAGCGCGTTCGGGACGAGATGACGAAAGATAATCGCCGGTGTAGAAACGCCGGTTGCCCGCGCCGCCATCACGAATTCCTGGTTTTTAAGACTTAAAATCTGCCCGCGCACGACGCGCGCCATTGTCAGCCACGAAACCAGTCCGAGCGCGAAAAACAGCAGAAAAATCTGGCTTAAGCCCTGACCGCTGCCGAAGTTGCTCGCCAGAGACTGAATCCACTGCGGCGTGTTTTGCCCGCCGAAAACATTTAATAAAACGATGACGATAAGAATATACGGAATCGAATAAATAATATCGACGAGCCGCATCATAAAGTTGTCGATTTTTCCGCCGAGATAGGCTGCCGTCGCGCCGTAGCTGACACCGACAATTAATGAAACAATTGTCGAAATAATCCCGACCATCAGCGAGATTTGCCCGCCTTGCAGCACGCGCGCGAAAATATCGCGCCCGGCATCGTCGGTTCCCATCGGATGTTTCCACGACGGCGGAAACGATTTAACAAGCTCGCCGCTGCCGACATTAGACGGAATGTAATCAAACGTGTAACCGGTTGTCAGACGAATTATTAAAGGTCCGATGGCGACGGCAATGACCATCAAACTGATAACTATCATTCCGAAGACGGCGAGCTTATTTTTCAGCAGGCGCTTCCAGGCGTCTTTCCAGAGCGACGAACCGGTTATAGTATTTAACCGCCAGACCAGAAACGCCTCGGTAGCCACAAAAAAAATCGTAAAGGCGACCGAACCGTAATCCGAAAGATTATCTACCTGATAGCCTCTCCAGAATATAATTACGACAATCGCTAAAACCACCAGATACACTATTCCCGCCCAGCTTTTCAGGAATGGTTTTTCCCCGGTTTCGCTAAATTGGACATCATTGTTAGCCATAAAATTTCCCTGTTTCAGTTGTTATTCGTAACGAATGCGCGGGTCTATAAACGCGTATGAAATATCAACCAGCAGGTTGAAAACCATAATTAAAATTGAAAGAAACGCGACGATGCCGAGCGTTAAAGGCTCATCGCGGTTCTGGATTGATTCGATAAAAATCTTACCCAGTCCCGGAATGGCGAAAACTCTTTCGATAACGACCGTTCCTGCCAGAAGATGCGCCAGCGCCGGACCTGTAAAGGAAACGACCGGAATCAGACCGCCGCGAACCGCGTGACGAAGCAAAACCGTTTTTTCGTCCAAGCCTTTCGCCCGCGCCGTGCGGATATAATCGGAACGCAAAACTTCGAGCATTCCGGCGCGCGCCAGCCGCGCGATATAAGCGGCGTAAATTGCCGAGAGCGTGATAACGGGCAAAACCAGACTTAAAATTCCGCCCCACCGCGCCGGCGGAAAAAGGTAAAGCCAGAGCGAGAAAATCAAAACCAGAATCGGACCCAAAACAAAATTCGGGACGGACAGACCGAGCATCGCCAGAGACATCGAGCCGTAATCAAATGCCGAATTTTGTTTGAGCGCGGCAATAATTCCCGCGCTCAAGCCGATAATCAGAGCCAGAATATAAGCCAGAATCCCGACGATTGCCGAATACGGAAGATGCCGCCAGAGAATTTCGTTGACCGATTGCCCTTCGTATTTGAGCGAATCGCCAAAATCGCCTTTGACGATATTCAGCATCATAATTCCGTATTGCTCATACCAGGGGCGGTCTAATCCGTATTTCTTTTTGATGTTTGCTTCGACGGCGGGCGGCAGTTTCTTTTCCGACGAATAAAAACTACCCGGCGCTATCCGAATCAATCCCCACGTCACCGTGATGACCAGTAATGCCATCGGAATGATGATTAACAATCTGCGAATAATGAAACTTAACATTTTCCCTCTAATTTATTCGGCTGTATTGGCGTTTGTTTTCGTTTGTTCGGTTTTCGTCTGCTGGAATTGCCTCTGCGATTCCATTAATTTACTGACCTGTTCTTCAACCACGGCGTCCTTTTCCGTCATAATGTTATCGACGTCTTTGTCCCATTTCGCGGGGTCGGGCTCGATATAGACGAATTTCCACGCGTGCAGCGTTCCCGGATTCGGATAAAAACCTTTGACATACGGCTTTTTAATCCAGTTGGTCGCCTGCGTCTGGAGCGGAATCACGATTTGCTGCGAGAGCACCGTAAACTCGGCGCGCGCCATTATCTCAAAGCGCTTCTGCGGGTCGATTTCCTTGTTTGCCTCGTCGAGCATCTGGTCGTATTTCGGGTCCCACCAGCCGGTCGCGCCGTCGTTCTGCGGCGAGTAGAAAAGATTCAGGAAGGTAAACGGGTCCATATAATCGCCGACCCAGCCGTTGCGCGCAAAGCCCTGATATTCGACCTTCGAGCGATAATTCAGAAACGTTTTCCACTCCTGATTTTTCATCGGGATTTCGATGCCGAGATTCTGTTTCCACTGCGCCTGGTTAAATTCGGCGGCGGCTCTGTTCGATTCGGCGGTGTTGTAGTTAATCTGCACCTGTTCAGCCGGAAATGTCGGGCAGCTCCAGCCGGTCGCGGTTTTCTGCACCGGGTAACCGGCTTCGCCCAGAAGCTGGCGCGCGCGCTCCGGATTAAATATACGCTTATTCCATTCTTCTTCAGAAATTCCGGCTTTTTTCAGTTCTTCGGCGAAAACTTTGCGGCGCGCTTCTTCATACTTCGGAAAAATTCCTTCGGGCGTGAAATTGGCGAGCGGCTTCGTCGTTTTGCGGAATTTGGCGAGCGCCTCGCGGTCAATCGCCAGCGCGAACGCCTGACGGACTTTCACGTTGTCCATCGGCGGCTTTTTGACCGAGATGCTGTAATACTCAATCGCCACTTCCGGATGATTCATATATTCATCCTTGTATTTGCGGATTTCCTCGTTCCACGCCGCCGGCGTCGTGTGATTGTAGGTCGCGTCGACGCTTCCGGCTTTATACAGATTCATCATCGTCGTCGCTTCTTCGAGCGGGTAGAATTCGATGCCTTCCAGCTTGACGTTCGCCGCGTCCCAGTTATTCGGGTCTTTGACGACGATAAGGTCATCATACGGATTATGCTCCTTAACTTTAAAAGCGCCGCTGGTCACGATGTTTGCGGGGCGCACCCAGTTTTTGCCGAATTTTTCGATTGTTCCGCGATGCAGGACGCGGAAAAACTGGTGCGGCAGTAAATCCAGAAAATACGGCACGGGCTGGTAAAGCTTGATGCGCAGCGTGTAATCGTCAATCGCCTCGACGCCTAAATCTTCGGCTTTGACCGGAACGAATTTCTTGCCTTCGACGAGCGCTTTCAGTTTCGGGTCTTTTTCCAGTTTTTCGGCGCGTTCTTTTGCGTCCGACGGGACGGTCAATCTTTCGGGAGCGTCGATGAATTTATGAAATTCCGTGTCCGGTCCGAAATTATCGGTCGCCGCGGCGGGCGACGGAGTTTCCGGCGCGCCCGCTTCCTTTTCGGCTAAGGCGCTTTTCAGCAGAAACTGTCCGCTGGCGTCCTGCACAAACGAGCCGCCGTTGTTATAAGGCTCGGCGTATTTGATGTAATAAGCCAGATTGGCATTGCGGAAAGCGTTTTCCGGTTTCAGCGCGCGGCGGAAGGTGTATTCAAAATCTTTCGCGGTAATCGGGTCGCCGTTGGAAAACTTGCCGGTTTTGCGCAGGTGAAACAGATATTCCGTGCCGTCTTTGCTGATTTCCCAGCTTTCGGCGAGCGACGGAATCGGCTCCATCGTCTTCGGGTGATATTCGACCAGACCGTCGTAAAGCGCCATATAAATTCGCGCTTCGGGCTGTCCGGTGCCGAGTTGCGGGTCGAGCGATTCCGGCTCGGAACCGGAAATATAACGCAGAACATTATCCTTCGGAGCTACCGTTTTTCCCCAGTAACGATTGTCGGCGGAACTGCTGCAGCTAGATATAAATAAAGACAAAATGACCAGAGCTATAACCAAACGAATTTGGTCAAACTGAAAAAATCGCGCCATAACCTTACGCTCCTTGTTTTAATAAATACTGAAACTCTCTAAATGAACCGGGAAGAGCCGATAGAAATTCGCGCCGCTTTGCCTTTAAGCTATCACGTTCTAAACATTGCAAGCAAGCAGTTTTTCGGATTTCAATCTTACCGCTTAGATTTCACGTCCGGCGTCGCCGGTTGCCAGTTATTATCTATCCTGACGCTTTTCAAAGAAGGCGCGTCCAGCACGTTTGTCTCAAACCCCTGGACGTATGGCTTGACCAGCGAATACGAAGTCGGAAAGTAAAGCGGAATCGCCGGCAGCTCTTCAAACGCCTGCTGTTCGGTCAAAATCGTTTTTTCGACGCCTTTCGTTTCAACGCCGGATTCGTCGGCTTGCGCGTCCGCGCTTTCCTCTTTCGCTCCTGCCGCCGAATCGGTTTCTGCCGGTTTATACGCAGGCGCTTGTTTTTCGGTTTCGGATTCGGTCGCTGCCTGCCCGTTTTCGGCTGGTTTTTCCTCGTTTTCGTCGGCTTTGGAAAACAGCGCGAGCATATTGGTCGTCTCGTCGGTCGTCGGCAAAACGATGCCGCGCCGAATCAAATCAAAATCGCCGTTTTTCGCCGCCGCCGCAAATTCTTCGCCGTCTTTAATAATAATTTCCGTCTTGATATTCAGATTTTTTTCCCACATTTTGGCGACCGCACGCGCGATGCGGCGCTGCAAATCGTTGCGGTTAATCAAAAGGCGGACGCTCGGAAAATTTTCGCCGTTGGAAAATCCGGCTTCGGCGAGCAGCGCTTTCGCTTTTTCGACGTCGAGCCCGAGCTTCGGCTCGTCAAACGGCAGATAATTTAAAGCCGGTTCGGTCGCGCCGTCCATCTCGTCTTCGGTCAGGCGCTCGCGCTCGATGGCAATCGCCAAAGCTTCGCGCACGCGGCGGTCGCCGAACGGCTGATTTTTTAAATTAAATTCGTAGAAATTCAAAGCGCTGTGTTTCGTGCGGCGAAAATCGTCATACGGCGTCAAAAGTTTCAGCGCCAGCGGCTCGAAATTCGCGTTCGTAATCGCGTCGATTTCGCCCGCGCGGTAACTTTCCAGAGCGGTTTCGGCGCTCTCGGTCGGCACGAAGCGCACGCGTTCGAGATTGATTTCCGCCTTGTTCCAGTAATATTCGGCGCGGTCTAAAGTGATGCCGTCCCTGCCGATGGAAAAAATACGAAACGCGCCGTTCGTCACGATATTGGCGTTTAATCCGCCGCTTTCAAACTCTTTGCCGTCGCCGTAGACGGGGCGAAAAATCGGATGCGCGACCAGCGCTGGAAAATCCTTGTCCGGCTCGACGAGCGAAACTTTCAAAGTGAAATTATCGACGGCTTCGACGCCGAATTTAACAATTTCTTCTTTCGACGGTTTCGGCTCGGTTTTGTTTTCGGTCTTCGCCGTTTCCGTTTTTTTCTCGTCGGGCTTAATTCTAGGCGGCGCGGGCGCTGCCGCGTTTGAATTGCCGTTCGTTTGGAGGCTCTGCGTTAAAAGCCTGCCGGTCGGTCTGGTCAAAGCGGCGGAAAAATCGATTTCTTCGCTCGCAAAAACCGGAAGGACGTTTTCGGTGTCCATCCCGATAATATTTTTCACGAGCTTTCGCTGCTCGACCTTTTCGCCCATTGAAGCCAGGCGCTGCCACGAACGCACGAAATCTTCTGCCGTGACGCTCTCGCCGTTTGACCATTTCGCGTCTTTCCGCAAATAAAATGTCCAGGTTTTAAAATCTTCGGCAGCCGTCCAGCGCGACGCGACAGCCGGAACCGGCTCTAAAGTTTTCGGGTCGGTATCGGTCAAGCCGTCATAGACGGCGCGGACAATATCGGTTTCGGGCGGCGCGGAAGCCGTCGCCGGGTCAAAGGATTTCGGCATTTTGCCGTTGCTCCAGCGAAATTCCTGTTTCGGCGGCGGCGCGGTCTGCGCGTAGAAAGGCTCGGTTTTCGGTTTTTCTAATTCGTTGCAAGCGGAAAGAAAAAATAAGCCACAGAGAACACAGAGAGACACAGAGAGAAATTTATAAAAAAATCTGCGTTTATCTGTGTAAATCTGTGGTTTCATTTCTTAAAAACCTCTGTGTCTCTCTCTGTGTCCTCTGTGGCAAAAATTCTTATTTACACTAAAAGTCTTAATCGCTCGAAAACTTCAACGGTTTGTCTTCGCGCCGCTTCGAAGCCTTCGGTCGTCTCGATTAGAAAATCGGCGAAGCGTTTTTTTTCTTCCTGCGGCATCTGCGCGTTGATTCTTTGCAAAGCTTCTTCGCGGCTTAAACCGTTACGCGCCATTAGACGCTCGATTTGAGTTTCCGGTTCGCACCAGACGACAATCAGTTTATCGAAACGCCGGTAGCCGCCCGATTCAATCATCAGAGCCGCGTCGATAACGGCGATTGCCTCAGGCGACTCGTTTTCTATCGATTTGAGCCATTCGTTCTGGGCTTCGATGACCAACGGATGCACGATTGAATTCAGCAAACGGCGTCTGCCTTCGTCGGCAAAGACGAGAGCGCCGAGCTTCGCGCGATTTATCGTATTATCCGATTGTAAAACTTCTCTGCCGAAATTACCAACAATTAATTTCCACCCGCGCGTCTCCGGCGCGACCACCTCGCGCGCCGTCACATCGGCATCCAGCACAAACGCGCCGAGCTCGCGCAAAACTTCGCAAATATACGATTTGCCAACCGCGATTGAACCTGTCAGACCGACCTTTAACATTAAAAGGAATGTAGGGGCAGGTCTTGTGCCTGCCCAAAGCGTCCGAATGGACGCTAATC
>DASVWG010000007.1:0-12711 GCA_036389695.1 Pyrinomonadaceae bacterium | reverse complement strand
CAGCTCGACGAGCGAAAACTTTTTCGGGCAGACCGAAGAAGGCAAAGGCTCGGGTTCCGGCTCGGTGATTGATGCGCAGGGACACATTTTAACGAACAATCACGTTATCGAAGGCGCGTCGAGCCTGAAGGTCAGCTTCGGCGGCGATAAAGTTTATCCGGCAAAAGTCGTCGGGCGCGACCCGGACACGGATTTAGCCGTTATCAAAATCGAGCCGCCGGCAGAAGGCTTAACCGTCGTTCCGCTCGGCGATTCCGACAAGCTTTCGGTCGGACAGAAAGTTTTGGCAATCGGCAATCCATTCGGTCTGGACAGAACTTTGACGACCGGCGTCATTTCCGGTTTGCAGCGTCCTATCAGAGCGCGCAACGGTCGCCCGATTGATGCGGCGATTCAAACCGACGCTTCGATAAATCCGGGCAATTCCGGCGGACCGCTGCTGGATAAATACGGCAGAATGATTGGCATCAACTCGCAGATTCTCTCGCCCGCAGGCGGCTCGGTCGGCGTCGGTTTTGCGATTCCGGTCAGCACGGCGAAACGCGTTATTCCGCAATTGATTCAATTCGGCGAAGTTCGTCGTCCGAAGCTCGGCGCGAACCTTTACAGCGTCTCGCAGCTGAGCGAGCAGGGCGTTAATCTTCCGGTCGAAAACGGTTTGCTGGTTCGCAGCGCCATCGCGGGCGGACCGGCGGCAAGCGCCGGACTTCGCGGACTCTCGCAGGATGCGGACGGCGACGTCGTTCTGGGCGACATTATCTTAGCGATTGACGGGCAGAAGATGAATAATCTGGACGACCTTTATCGTTATCTCGATAAAAAACAAATCGGCGACACGATTCAGACGGAAATTTTCCGCGACGGCAAGCGCTCGACCGTTCCGGTCAGGCTCACCGCCGTTCCGGCACAGACACAGCCGACCGGCAGCGGTCGCCCGTCGATTCGCCGCAACAACGAATAGAGACCGGGAAACAATCATAAAAAATCGAAAGCGGGCGAGAATTTTCGCCCGCTTTTGTTTATGCTAATCTGTCACCAGCGGGAAAGTATGGAGAGAATCGAACTGGAAGATTTTTACAACGACGGTTTCGGCTGGATTTGCAAACACTGCGAGCGTGAGTTAAAAGCCTCGGAAAATGATTCGCCAGCACCGTCGCGCCTGCTGCGCGAAGGCGAAGCCGAAAGCAAAAATCCGCGCCTTTCCAATCAAGCGCTGGCAAAATGGGCGGACAAAACGCAGCGCACTTTAACGTGCCCGCGCTGCGGAATCACGGAACTGGCGGATAAATATTGAAGGAACTCACCACAGAGACACAGAGGCACAGAGAAAGAAAATACAGGGATAACAGGATTTACAAGGATAAATAAAATCATTTTCTATCCCTGTTTATCCTGTTATCCCTGTTAATTTCTCTTTAAAAATCTCTGTGTCTCTGTGGTAAATTATTTTTCGATGACCAAAATTCTCGATGTCGGATGCGGCGCAAATAAATATGAAGGCGCGATTGGCTTGGACAACAACCCGCGCACGGCGGCTGACGTTATCCACGACCTCGGCGAGATTCCGTATCCTTTTCCCGATAACGAATTCGATTTAATCGTCTCGCGTCACGTCATCGAACACGTGCCGGACGTAATGGCTTTTGTCACCGAGCTTTACCGCATCACGAAACCCGGCGGGCGGATTCGACTGGTTACGCCGCATTACACAAATCCGGATTGGGCGACCGACCCGACGCATCGCAATCATTTTAATTCCTACACGCTCAACACGTTTATGCCCGACCGGCAGGTTTTCGATTTCTACACCGAGGTGTCTTTAAAACCCGTCAAAATTTACGTTTCGCTTTTGAATTTGTGGCGCAGTTTAGGCATCGAGTTTCTGGTCAATCTCGACCAGAAATCGCCGCGCTTCCGCTTCACGCGAAAATTCTGGGAGCATTATCTGAGCTATATTTTTCGGGGAAAGGAACTACATTTCGAGTTTGAAGTGGTGAAAAATTCAGCGGAGAAAACAGAAAAAGAAACCGCAGATGGGCGCAGATAAACGCAGATTATAAAAGCTTTGTTTCAAATCCTTTTCTTATCTGCGTGCATCTGCGAAAATCTGCGGTTTCTTTTTTAGTTCTTTTTCGTGGCTAATCTTCTTTCCCGATTTCTTCGAGCCGCGCCATTACTTTTTGAATCAGCCAGTTGGGCGTCGATGCGCCAGCCGTTAAGCCGACCTTTTCCGCGCCTTTCAGGTCTTGCGGGTTAATCTCGTCGGGCGTTTCTATCAGAAAGCTTTTCGGACATTGTTCCGCGCAGACGGCGAGCAGCTTGCGGCTGTTTGACGAATGGCGACCGCCGATGATGTAGAAAGCATCGACTTCGCCCGCCAGCGCGCGCGCCGCGTCCTGACGGTCGCGCGTCGCCGAACAAATCGTGTTGACGACCTGCGTTTCGCCTTCCGCTTTGGCTTTGACGGCTTCCGCCGCGTCGAGAAAGCTTTTCAGTTTGATGGTGGTTTGCGAAACGACCAGAGGATTTTTCAGCGTCGGCAAATCGGCAACTTCCGAAGCATCGCGGATGACGAAAGCGTGTTCGGGCGCGTAGCCTTTGACGCCAATCATTTCGGGATGGTCGGGATTTCCGACGACGACGACGTGACGGTCTTGCGCCGCCGCGCGCGAAGCCAGTTTCTGCACTTTCGTCACAAACGGGCAAGTCGCGTCGACGACCTTCGAAGCCGTTTTGCGCAATTCCTGTTCGACCTGCGGCGTGACGCCGTGCGCGCGGATAACCGCCGTTTCGCCGCGCTGGATTTGGACGGGCGCGTCGATGGTCGCGACGCCGTGTTTTGCCAGCCGCTCCATTTCCTGGTCGTTGTGAATCAACGGACCGAGCGTACGCACCGTATCGCCTTCCGAGAGCGCTTCTTCAACCATCTCGACCGCGCGCTCGACGCCGAAACAAAAACCGTATTCATCTGCCAGTAAAATCTGCATTTTCTTAAACCTTCAAGCTTGACTTTCGTAAAGCTAGTTGTATCTTAACAAAAGCCCGAAGGAAACAAAACTTTGCAGATAAATTATCGTTTTCTATCGCCGCCGGATTTCGCCGCGCTTCACGCCGCGCTGCTCGAAGCCTTTTCCGATTACATCATTCCATTTCAGCTCACCGAGGCGCAATTCAAAAATCATATCGCGCTGAACGCCGTCGATATAAACAATTCGGTCGGCGCTTTTTCGGACGGGAAAATGGTCGGTTTCACGCTCAATGGCTTCGGCATTTGGAACGGCAAATCGACCGTCTACGACGCCGGAACCGGCGTATTTCCAAACTTTAGAGGCAGAGGCATCGGCGCGGAGATTTTCGAGTTTATGATGCCCGCGTTAAAACAAAAAGGCATCGAGCAGATTCTGCTGGAAGTCATCACCGAAAACGAAAAAGCCGTGCGTCTCTATCGCAAGATGGGTTTTGCGGAAACGCGTCGGCTCTTGCTCTTTCAGCAGCAAAAACCGTCCGGCTACAGTCCGAAAACGGATTTTATCGTTCGCGAAATCGTCGCGCCAAACTGGAAATTATTAAAAGCCTTCTGGGACGGAAACACCAGCTGGCAGTATTCCGTCGAAGCGCTGGAAAGAAGCCTGACAAGAAAAATAATTCTCGGCGCGTTTGCGAAAGAAAAATGCGTCGGCTACGGCGTCGTCTTTCCAAAATCCGGCAATATCGCGCAGATTGCCGTCGACAAAAATCATCGACAAAACGGCGTCGCCTCGCTGATTTTGGCGGAAATGCAGAAAGTCATCGGCGAAAACAAACCGCTTCGCGTCACCAATGTCGACAGCAATCTGAAGTGCGCCGTCGATTTTTTTAAAACCAGAAATTTCAGCGAAACTCTGAGCCAGTTCGAGATGATTAAAGCTTTGTAAGAAAAGTTCACAGGGATAACAGGATTTACAGGGATTAGAAGAATGATTTTTCATCCCTGTTCATCCTGTTATCCGTGTATTTTCTTTCGCTGAATCTCTATAGTAAAAATTCTTTAACAACTAACGAATCGGCTCGCGCAAGATTATCTCCGCCGTCGCCCGCGCGATTTCCGCCGCTTCGGGGTTGGATTTTTTCAGGTTGGCGATTTGTAATAACGCTTCGCCCGTGCGCGAGAGCAGGCGCACCAAATCGCCTTCTTCGGCTTTGGTTTCGCGCACCAGATTTTCCCAGTTTGCGCCGTCCGCCCAGTGTTCCGCCGTTGCCGCCGCCGAAAAATTCATTTCCGGCGCGGGCTCGACGCCGAATTTCCATTCCACGCCGGAGACGGCGAAGACGATGTCTTCAAACTCGGTCAGCGTGTCCAGAATTTTGTCCGACAGGTGAAGCTCGCCGTAATTTCTGTCCGAATCGCCCGCGAGCGCCGCCATCAGACCGGCGACGTGTTTCGTCTCAAGCTTTTCAAAAAGACCTTGCCGCAGCGCTTCGCCGACTAAAAGCGGGCGGTCGACGCGCAAATCAGCCAGCCATCTTCCGCTTTCCGTGACTTTCTGCGCGCCGAAATCCAGATAGCCGAAATGATGCAGAACGCGCGCCCGATGCTCGAAGGGAAGCCAGATTTCGTCGCGTAAGGTGTCGATGTCGCGCCCGGTTTTTTCGATAAATTCGGCGTCCGTCCAGTTTTCCCACAAAAACTGGTGCGCCAGACGCTTCCGGTCGTCGCTCAAACCGTCGGGCAAAAGCCGCTCGATTAATTGATTGATAAGCTCGACCGCGTCGTCGTTTTCGTTTTGCGTCAAAGCCACGCGCGGCTCGTCGAGCGGCGGATTTTTGCCTTCGTAAATTTCGAAAAACGCGGTTTCGACCGACTTTTCATTAAGCGGATATTTTTTGGCGTAAACGCGATTGACGCGCGAGAGCGCAAACGTCGTTCCGCCGCCGTCGTCCTTCATCGCCGTCACTTTTTCGCCGTAAACGTTCAGCACCAGAAAAAAACGCTTGCCGCCGCGACCTTGCGAAACGACGCGTCCCGATGTGACGTTTTCTTCCAGCCATTTATGGCGAATTTCCGCGCGGCGCATCGGCAGTTTTTCCTGCAAACGGTTTCGCGTCGCGGTCAGACGCTCAAAACCGCGCACGGCATCGACCGTTAAACCGAAACCGCTTTCTTTGATTTTCTCGACGATGTTTGCCTGCCGCTTGTCGCGCTTTCTTTCCAGACGCAAAACCTGGTGCGCGGTTTCGCGAAAGGCGAAGCTTTTTTCGGCGATTTCGCGCACCTGCGGAAAGCTGCCGTAAGCGTCCAGTAAATTGAGCAGGCTCGAATAAGTCGCGCGAAACTGGCTTTGCAGTGCGTCGGGCGGCGATTTCAGAAGCGCGGCGATGCGCGGCGGATTTTGAAAATTGCTCGGCGCGAGGATGACGAAACCGACGTTGTCTTTGCCGCGCCTGCCCGCGCGTCCGGTCATCTGCTGCAGTTCGCTGGCTTGCAGCGAGCGCCAGCCGTCGTTGCCGCGCGTGTCGGCATTGACGATAACGACCGTCCGCGCGGGAAAATCGACTCCGGCGGCGACGGTCGTGGTGGCGAAAATCGCGTCCAGAAGTCCGGCGGACATCATTTTTTCAATCAGAAGCTTCCAGGCGGGAATGTGTCCGGCGTGATGCGAGGCGACGCCGGCGCGGATGACGAGATTTTTGTGTTTGTGGCGGCTGATTTCCGGGCTTTGCTCGGCGTATTCCTGAAAGATTCGCCGGCGGGCTTCGGCGCGTTCGGGATTCGGATTTTGTTTTTTGAGCGCGACTTCCATCGCCGATTCGTCACAGCGTCGGCGCGTCGGCATAAAGACAATCGCGGGCAGTAAATTGTATGAACGCAGCGCCGCAATTAGCTGCGGCGGCGGAATTTCAGGCAGCTTGAATCTCATTAAAGATTATTAAACCACGAAATATTTTAAGTAAAAAGTAAAAAGTGATAGGCGATAAGGAGAAAAAGTTTCTTCCTTATCACCTATCACCTATCACTTATCACTAAAGTTACTGCACGTAAGCCGCCGGAATCGGAACGTCGCCGTTCTGACCGAATTTATCTACCGTGTAGGAATTCGTCGCGCTGCGGAAGATATACCAGTAACCGTCCGTCGGGCGGAAGACGGCGAAATCCGTCTTGCCGTCGCGGTCGAAATCGCCCGGCACGGGTTTATCGCCGTTCGTGCCCCATTTAAAGGCTTTCAGCGAACTGGTCGAGCTTAGCCAGACATACCACACGCCGTCCGTCGGGCGGAAGACCGTGAAATCAGCCCGCTTGTCGCCGTCAAAATCGCCGACGAGCGGAACGTCGCCGTTCTGACCGAATTTGAAGCCCTGCAGATTGCCGGTCGTGCTCTGACGGACATACCACGTTCCGTCTGACGGGCGGAAGACAGCTACATCGGCAATGCCGTCGCCGTCGAAATCGCCCGCCAGCGGAGTATCGCCGTCAGTCCCCCACTGAATGGCGATAAATTGTCCGTCCGTGCTGCGCAGGATGTACCAGTAGCCGTTCGACGGGCGGAAAACCGCGATATCCGTTTTGCCGTCGCCGTCAAAATCACCGGCGGCGGGCTTATCCGTCGCGATGCCGAACTTCACGGCGCGAACCTGACCGTTGGAGCTTTGGGCGATATACCACGTTCCGTCTGCCGGACGATAAACCGCCAAATCGGTTTTGCGGTCGCCGTCGTAGTTGCCCGGCACGGCGATGTCACCGAATTGTCCCGCGCCGAAACGCACGCCCGTATAGGTATTGTCGCTGGAGCGCATCACGTGCCAGTCGCCGGTTTCCGGTCGCCAGACGGCTAAATCGCTTCTGCCGTCGCCGTCGAATTCCGAAGGCTGAACCTGTATCGTTCCGGTGAAATCGCCCGTCTGATTCGTCGCCAGATTGAAATAAATTCGCTGCTGCGGCGAGAAGGTGTAATCCATCTTCGACGCCCGCAGAATGTAGTTGGCAAAGGTCGGCACGCTTGGAATCGTGTAGTTTCCGCTCGCGTTGGTCGTCACGGTCGCCACCGGCGGCTGCGGATTTTCCGCATCTTCCGGATAATTTCTGAGTTCGAGCGTGACGCCTTCGATGCCGTCGCTGTTGCGGTCGACGATTCTGCCCGTAATGCCGACCGGCGAGGGCGGATTGACGGTGATGTCGATGAAAACACTGGTGAAGAATCCGCCGTTATCGCGCGCCTGTGCCCAGAGCCTGTATTCGCCCGGACGATTCGGCTGCCACGGCGCGTTGAACGTGCCGTTGTTCGATTGCCCGATAGTCGTCGATTGACTGTTGCCGACCGCCGAAACCGTCAGATGCACAACCTGCCCGTCCGGGTCGGTCGCGGTGACGTTAACCGGAATCGCGGCGGGCATCGTAAACGTTGCGCCGTTTGCCGGGCTGTTAATCATCACGCTCGGCGATTGATTCGGCGCTGACGAGACGAAATCAATATCCAAATTGTCCTCGGTCGCGTTCGTCACGCTGAATGACGGCGGCGTGAACGTTAAACTGCCGACGACCTGCGGCGTAAGCGTATAATTTCCGCCCGCCGGCACATTGCCGAAGCCGTAAGCGCCGGTCGAAAGGGAAATCGAACTCTGGTTAACCGGCGTGCCGCTTGCGGTTGTTCCGGTCAGATTGACTCTGATGCCCTGCATCGGAAAACCGTCCGGGTTGTAGATGTCGCCCTGCAGACGAATCGTCGTCACGGGCGCATTGACCCTCACTTCGACGTATGACGAATCCTTGATTGCGCCGCTTGAATCGAAGGCGCGGGCGAAAAAGCCGTGATTGCCAGCCGCGACATCGGTTAATTGATGCTCGTAAGGCGCGGTCGTGTCGGTCGACAGCAGAACGGTTTGCGCGCCCTGCTGTCGATAAAATTCGACTTTCGTAATCGTGCCTGCGCCGCTCGTCGCGTTTGCCGCCAGATTAATGGTCGCGGGCGCGGTGAAAGTTTGCCCTTGCGTCGGGCTGGTCAGCGCCACGTTAATCTGCGTTTGTCTGGTTCCCCAGAAGTTTTGGGTCTCCCAGTTTATATAGCCGAGATAATTGATGACACGGTTTTGCGGCTCGAAAGTGTATTCGCTCGAAACCGGCGTAATCGTCACGCTGTCGTCGGGAGTCGCGCCCAAATCCGTAAACAGATAATTACCGTTTGAATCGGAAGTGGTCGTCGCCGAGATGCTCGGATTGCTCGAACTCGTCAGATTAAGCGTGACGTTCGGAATCGGCGCGTTTGCCGTCAAATCGAAAATTCGTCCGGTAATCCGGTGATTTCTGCCGTTGACGGCGATGCTGACCGGAGTCGAGACAAGCGACTGTTCCTGCGAGTTATAAACTTTCGCCGTAATCGTGTAATTTCCGCGATTCATCACGCGCCAGGAGGTTGACCAGGGAGCGCTCGTGCGTCTGCCGATTAATTCGTTATTCTGGTTGTAAAATTCCAGAATTCTGACGGAAGAAGAAACATTTGCGCTAAGCGGCACGTCGTCGCCCTCGGCGAAGGTTTGTCCTTCGGTCGGGCTGGTTATCGAAACGCTCAAGCCCGCCGGGTCGTTGACGAAAACGTGAACCACCGGCGTCGAATCGCCGCGCAAGCCTTTCGAGTCAGTCGGAATCGCATACAAAGCCCAGGTTCCGGTCGGAACGTTGTTCCACGTAAATTCATACGGCGCGGTCGTGTCCGTTGCTAAAGGAATACTTTCGTTGTCGCCGTAAGCGACAAAATCGACTTTCGTAATCGCGTCGCCGTCCGGGTCGGAAGCCGTCGCCTGAATCGTGATTGAAGCGGGCGCGCTGTAGTTTGTGCCGTGTTGCGGGCTTGTGATGACGCCGATTGGCTCGGCGTTATTCAGAATCGTAAAATCGGCAAATTGATTGGCGCCCAGATTATTAAAGCTGACGCTTTCCGGGTCGGTCAAAAAGCCGAGTTTCTTAACCGTCACGACGTAATTTCCGCCCGCCGGGAGATTGCCGAAAAAGTATGGAATAATGCCGTTTCCGCTTCCGTAAGGCAGAATGATTGAGCGATTGACCGTGCCGGTCACGGTCACGACAATCGGCTGATAATTGCCGGACTGCGTCGGGTCGTTGACCGTTCCGCTGATGCTGTAATGCTGCACGGTTTCATCGGTCGGCGCGATTTTCAACACGAAAGCGTCTTTGCCGGAACTGGTGGCGGACGGGTCGCCCTTCATCGGCTGGAAGGAATTCGGCGTGACGAGAACCGAGGTCGTGTGTCCCGTAATATAAGCCGCGTTCGCGCCGTCGACCGCCAAATCATACGCGCCGCCCTGACCTAAAAGCGTCGAGAAAACGAGCGCCGTCGCGTCCGTGTTAAAGCGCGTCAGGAAAATCGTGCCGTTCGTGCCGTTCAGCGAATTTTTGAGCGGAAAAGTCGTGCTGCTTAAAGTTTCGCCCGCGACGAACGCGCTGTTGTCCGAACCCAAGCCGATGGCGAAAGGCTCATCTTTGCCCGTGCCGCCGTAAAACGTCGAGTAGACGAGCGCCGAGCCTGACGCGTTGAATTTGGTTAAAAATCCGTCCGCGCCGCCGTTGAAAGTCTGGTCAAACGCGCCCGCCGTGGTCGGAAAGCCCGTGTTTTCGGTTTGTCCGGTCACGTAGACATTGCCGGTCGAATCGACCGTGACGCCTTTCACGCGGTCGGACTGCAATCCGCCGCCTAAAAACGTTCCGAAAAGAAGCGTGTTGCCAGCCGAATTTAATTTGGCGGCAAAACCTTCGACACCGCCGCTCGATGCGGGCTGAAACGCGCCGGGCGTCGTCGTAAAATTCGCGGCAGCAGTTCCGCCGACGATTGCGTTTCCGGCAGCATCGAGCGCGACATCATTGATGCTCGTATTCGGAAAGAGCGTCGAATAAACCGCGCTGCCGCCCGCGGCAAATTTAACGATGAAGCCGCCGCTGTAGGAAACTCCGACGCAGCCTTGCGGCTGGTCGCAGAGTCTTTCCTTGAATGCGCCCGGCGTCGTCGGAAAATTAGCCGAGCCGGTATTTCCGGCGAAAACCGCGTCGCCCGTCGCCTGATTGACCGCGATTTTGCTGCTTCCGCTATTGCTCATACCTAAATAAGTCGAATAAATAATCGCCGAGCCGGTCGGGTTTAACTTGGCGGCGAAATTCATATCGATATTGTTGTAAGTCGAGCTGAGAGGATTAACCAGCGGAAAGTCGGGAGACATCGTCGAGCCGCTAATCAGGGCGTTGCCTTGCGCGTCGACCGCGACGCCCGAACCGGTTTCATTGCCGTTGCGACCGCCGAAATAAGTTGAATAAACGATTGCCGTTCCGGTCGGATTTACTTTCGTCACGAAAGCGTCATACCAGTAGGAATTCGGCGCGTCCTGACGCGGCAGCATAACGGGTTTGATTGTTCCCGCCGTGGTCGGAAAATCGCGCGAAGCCGCCGAGCCGACGATGTAAGCGTTGCCGCCCGCATCGACCGCGATTGAGCGTCCTTCGTCGAACATCGTTCCGCCCAGATAGCTGCCGTAAGCCAGAATCGGGTCGATGACGAGTTCTTTCGATTTATCGTAATCGGCTATTTTGAAAGTTACTGAAAAGCCGTCCTTTGTCCTTTGTCCTTCGTCCTTCGCAAGAGCGTAGGCGCTGGCGATTTCTTTTCTTTCACCGTCGATGTTTTGATAAACGACCGGCGCGTGCTGGCGCAGCGTTCCGACTTCGGTTTCCAGCAGAAGGTCGCCGGATTGTTTGTCGATTTTAGCGGATTTGACGCCGTCGAATTTCAGCTTGATTTGATTCGGATTCGCGTTCGGCTGGACGAGGAAATCGTATTCGAGACGCTGATTATTGCCGTAATAAACGAGGTCGACGCCGTCGTAAATCTGCCCGTATCTGACCTTCGCGTAATTCGGAACGTTCGATTGCCATTTGGCGGAATCGCTGCCGATAAAATAATTCGATTTGCTTTCGGTTTCGTCCAAGCCGACAGTTTGAGGCGCGTCGCTGGCGTTTTCAATCTGCATCCGGACGACGGCGCGCTTGTCCTGCGCTTTATTTCTGCCGCGTTTCTGCAAAGACAAAACGGCTTCTTTTTCGGTCAGAAAAAGAGCGTAGCCCTGACCGCGCGCGAGAAATTTCACCTGCTCGTCCGTCTGCCCGAGATTCGGCTCGAAATGAAGCGGCAATTTTCCGTAAGCGTCAACGATTTTCTGTTTATCAAACGCTGCGGCATCACCGGCGTTTGTGTTTTCCGCCGGAGAATTGTTTTCGGTTAATGACTGCTGAGCGATTTGTGGGGAATCGGAAATTTTAGAATTATTAAAAAAATGTATTAAAACAAAAACCAGCGCGGCGACCACTGCGCCCGCCAACGCAAACTTCTTAAACTTGTTCATAATAAGAAACCTTCCGAATACACGAAAATAATTTATCAGCCACTTAACAGTGTTGAGATTACCTCGCAAAAGACAGTCGGTTATGATTTTTTTTGAGATTTATAACCTGTTTGAGATTTTTAACTTTTTTGAGACTTCTATCTTTATTAAATTTTCAATGTCCAATCTAAAATCTAAAATCTAAAATCTAAAATTCTTTTAATGTCTTCGACGCTCGAAACGATTTTCTTCCTGCGCAAATCGTTCGAGTTCCGTATTGAATTTCCCCTGCTCGTTAAATAATGGAAACAGTCGCGTATCCGGCGCGAGAAACGCGGCGCGAAGCTCGACCGGGCGCGAACCGGCGCGATTAATGACGCGGACGCGGACGCCGCGCACTTCTTCAATCCACCGGGCAAACTCGTCGGCGTTTCCGATGGTCGCCGACAAAAGCAGCATCCGGATGCGCGGCGGCGTCAGGATAATCGCTTCTTCCCAGACGTGCCCGCGGTCTTCGTCAGCCAGATAATGCGCTTCGTCTAAAATGACGAAATCCGTACGCACCTGCTCGCCCTGCCGGAGCGCGTCAAAAAGCTGATTGCGATAGATTTCCGTAGTGCCGACGATTAAAGGCGCGTCCCAATTCTCTTTCCGGTCGCCGGTCAGAATGCCGACGTTTTCAGCGCCGAATTCGGCGGAAAATTCCGTGTATTTGGAATTGGTTAACGCCTTTAGAGGCGTCGTGTACCACGCGCGTTGCCCGTTTTCTAAAAGACGCCGGATTTCTTCGCGCGCAATCCACGTTTTGCCGCTGCCCGTCGGCGCTGTAACGAGAACGTCCTGCGTCTCGATGGCTTCGAGCGCTTCGATTTGGAAATCGTCCGGCACCAGCGGCTTCGGTTCGGGCGTGCCGATGCCGCTCAGAAGATTATCGACGGCGCGTTTTTGCTGCGGCGAATACTGCGGCTCGCTTTTCGCGGAACTTTTCTCTGCAAGTTCGCGTTTAAATTCGCGTTCCTTTCGACGGTTGATGTTGGAACGCGCTTTGTCGCGGCTGTTGGGGCGCGATTCGCGCCGGCGGCGGTCATTTGATGAACGGGACATAAAACGATTGTAAATGTTTTATTGTCAATTGTTAATAGTTTTTTGAATGTAACAGGCAGAAACGCGACAGTTATGGAGCGTGTCCGTCAACTTAAGAAACACGCTCCATAACTGTCGCGTTTCCGCCTGTTTCCAATTTGTTTCCAATCGCCGCCGGAAGATGTTAAAATAGCAATTTACTTCACAACGATTTTTCGCTGTGAAGCGTCTAAGAAAGACGGCAAGCAGTTCAGAAGCCAGTCTTGGGGCACA
>DASVWG010000006.1:0-9346 GCA_036389695.1 Pyrinomonadaceae bacterium | reverse complement strand
AGCAAAACGGCGACGACGATAATCAGAATGTTGGCGGTTAATTCGATTTTTTGGCTGAATTTTCTCATAATCGTGGACTAAAGGCGTCAAAGTTTTAATTAAAATTACGCCTCTAAAATTCAAAAGTCAAGATTTTTCGCGAAAAAAATTCCACTCTGAATTTGAATTAAAAATTTCCCGCCGATTCTGTTAAACTGGGTTAACCGTTTTTCATAAAATTTACAAAAACTTCAGGAGAAATAATGAACGGCATTTTAAAAATCGCAATTATCACGCTTATTTTAACTTTTCTCGGCGGCTGTTCGGGCGCTTCCGGCGGCAACGCGAGCACTTCCAGACGCGATAACAACTTGTCGAATACGCCGGAGAACTCGCCGATTTCAAACGCTATGATTCCGTATCCGGGACCGGGAAACACAAGCGGCGCGCCGACGGCAAACGACAATACGCAAATCGTCAACATCGACCCGCAAAAAATAAAACCGACCAATCCGGCGGTTCCGGCGGCGGATAATTCGGAAATTACCACCGTTCTGAACGAAAAAGGCGCAATCGAAACCAGAATTTTTAAAGGCAATCCGGTTTTGGCGAAAATCGAGAAGGCGACTTTCGGCAGGGACGTGCAAATAAAAATTTATCTGAAAAACGGAAAAGTCATTCCCGTCGCGGCGGACAAAATCAGAAACTTTGCCGCCGATTCGGCGGAACAAATTCTGCAAGCCGCCGGAATTCAAGCGTCCAAGCCGGCGCCAAACGCGGACACGGGCGCGGCGACCGGAGCGAAAGAAGACGACGCAAAAGAAAGCAAAACCGAGCGCCCGCCGCAAACTCCGAACGCGCCGCCGATTAAAGCGCCGACAAAACCTTGAAAATCATTCGGAAAGTCTTTCAAACAATCGCGTAAACTGGGTTATAATCGGTTTGCTATGGAAAAGTTTACGGTGATTTGCCCGTGTTGTGAAACGAATTTAACGATTGACGCGCAGACCGGCGCGATTCTGGCGCACGAGGAAAAAGCGAAAAAGCTCGCTTCGTTTGAGGATTTAAAAAGCGATTTAAACAAGCAGAAAGAAGTCCGCGAACAGCTTTTCGCGCAGGAAATGTCTTCGATGAAAGACCGCGAGCGACTGCTCGAAGAAAAATTCAAGGAAGCGATGAAACGCGCCGGAGACGAAACCGACAAACCGTTTCGCAACCCGCTGGATTTGGATTGAAAGTACTGAGTACTGAGTGCTGAGTACTGAGAGAAAACGATTTTACTCAGTACTCAGCACTCAATACTCAGTACTCATTTTATGGAAAAAATTTCTCAATATTGCCAGAAATGCCGCGCGGCGAATGAGCCGGGCGATGTCGTCTGCCAGCGTTGCGGCACGCGCCTGATGCTGGTCGTCATTCCGCCTTCCGTAAGGCACGAAGAAAGTCTCGTGCCGTCTTATTACGAAGACCATCTGCTGGAGCGCGTATCGCTGCTCGAGCTGCGTCTCGGTCAAATCGCCGAGCGGCTTTCGATGGCGCTGGATTTAATGCTGCGGCAGGCAAAAACGACGCAGGTCGACCATTTTTTGCTGGAAACGCTGATTGAATCGCTCGGCGCGCTCGGAATATCCGAAAAAGAAACGCTGACGCGGAAGCTGCGCGAGCGTCTGGAAAGCGAAGACGTCAAAGAAACGCCGGAAAACAATCGGGAGCGGATTTTCAAAAACATCCTGCTCAATCACGAACAGCCGAACGCCGACCTTTTCGCGCATCTGGTGAAAGAAGGAATGAGATTTTTAACCGGCGGCGAAGAAAAACAGGGCTTTCGCAATCTGGAACGCGCCGCGCAGACTTCGCCGCAAAACGTTCCGCTTTTAATTTTTCTCTCGGAAAGCTTGTTTCGCGCCGATAAATTCGAAGCGGCGAAAAAATATCTGGAAAAAGCCTTCGAGCTTGCGCCGCAGGAAACAAAAATCCTGCTGCTGCTGGGCGTAATTTACGCCGACGCGGGCGAGGCGGAAAACGCCCGAAAGTTTTTGAGCGTCATATCGAGCAAGCCGGAAACTTCGTTTTGCGCCAATTACGCGTGGGGATTTCTGGCGGCGGCGGAAGAAAACTGGATTGAAGCGCTGGCGGCTTTCAGCGAAGCGCTGGAAAAACGCGATTTGCCGGAAATGCGATACCTCGCGGCGTGCGCGTATTTCCAGCTCGAACGCTTTCAAACCGCGCGGGAATATCTGGAAAAAGCCATCGAGCGCGACGAAAATTTCTCGGACGCGTGGTATATGCTCGGCTTGATTTTCAATCTTTCGGGCGAAGAAGCCAAAGAGCGCGAAGCGTTCGAGCGCGCGTGGCAGACAAAAGAAGCGGGCGCGGAATGTCTGGCTTTTTTCAAGCAAAAAAAGGCGGAGCCGTCGCCGATCGCGCTGCCGTTTCGCCGTTTGAAAACGACTGAAAAACATCTTCTGACCAACGGCGCGCGGCGTTTGACGAAACTGTTCCGGGAAGAAATTTATAAAATAATCGGTTAAAATCCGCTTGCGGTGCAAAATGACAAAACTGCTTTTTCGTCCTGCCTTTTATTTAATTAATGACTTCGAATAAAGAAAAAATAATCGTCGCGCTCGACGTGGAAACCGCCTTTGACGCGCGTGAAATTATCGATGAGCTGCGCGGCGAGGTCGGCGCGTTTAAAATCGGCTTGCAACTATTTACGGCGGCGGGCGCATCATTCGTTCGGGAAGTCGTCCGCAGCGACATAAAGCTTTTTCTCGACGTAAAATTTCACGACATTCCGAATACGGTCGCGAAAGCTTCAATCGAAGTCGCGCGTCTCGGCGTCTGGATGTTTAATGTTCACGCGCTCGGCGGCGGCGAGATGCTTTCGCAAACGGTCGCGGCGGTCAGGGAAGTTTGCGAAAGGGAAAACCTGCGGCAGCCGAAAATTATCGGCGTCACGGTTTTGACCAGCACGGACGAAAAAACTCTGCGCGAAACCGGAATCGAAGCCGAAACGGGCGCGCAAGTTTTGAGATTGGCGAAACTTACGGCAAAATGTGGTTTAGACGGTGTGGTTGCCGCGCCGACCGAAGCGCGTCTGATAAGGAAAAATCTGGGAAACGATTTTTTAATCGTGACGCCGGGCGTGCGCCCTAAATTAAAGCCGCTTGAAACTGGAACTTCCGACGACCAGAAGCGTGTAATGACTGCAAGCGAAGCGTTACATTCGGGCGCGGATTTTCTGGTCATCGGTCGCCCGATTCTGCTGGCGGCGAATCGACGCGAAGCCGTCCGAAAAATTTTGGGAGAAATAGAAGAACGCAAAAGGGAAGGTGGAAGGGAAAATTGAAAAGGCAAAATCCTGAAAATTTCCTTTGTTAATTTTTTGATGAGAAACTCACTGTTTATAAGTTTAGCCGTCGTTATTCTGGGTTTTGTCGCCGTCTTCGCACAGGAAGTCCCGAAACTACAGCCTGCTACGCCTTTTCGCGTCGGCGAGCGCCTTTCGTATAACGTCCAGTTCGGAAAAATGACCGATGCCGCTTACGCCGAAATCTTTGTCGTCTCGCGTGGCAAATTGGGCGGCAGAGACGCCGTCGAATTACAAGGAAAATTCAAGACGACCAACCTGGTCAGCGCTTTTTATCTTTTGGACGAGATTCGTCTCTCTTACGCTTCCGCCGAAACCGGCTTGCCGCTCTACACCAAAATCATTTCCAACGAAGGCATTCTGCCGAAGGAAACGGCGAAAAATTTTCTGGAAAATCCGACCGCTTATCACGATTTGCTGACGGCGATTTATCAAGCCAGAAATTTGAACGGAACCGGCAGCATCACTTTTCAGGAAAACGACAAAACATATATCGCGACGTTTCAGACGACCGGAACGGAAAAAATAAAAACCGACGCGGGCGATTTTGAAACAAACGTTTCGACGGTTCAGAGCACGTTTCTGGATGAAATCGGCTTGAAGGAATTGCGCATCAATTTCAGCAGCGACGAAGCGCGGATGCCGGTTTTAATTCGCTTTAAAACGTCGAAAGGCGAATTTCGCGCTTCGCTCGCCAGCGTGCAGACGATTTTGCCGACCGACACGCAGGTCGAGCCGACGCCCGTTTTGACGACGCCGACACCGACGCCTCTGGCGATTCAAACTCCGCGCCCGACGCCGGCGGCGACGCCTTACGTCGAAAATCAGCCGCTGCCGGAAGAACTGCCGTTTAATCTGGGCGAAACTTTAAATTTTACGGTTAAGTCGCAAAATCAAAATATCGGCACCGTGACGCTTCAGGCGAAAGAGCGCAAATTGCTTTCGTCAAGAGACGGCTTTTCCGGCAGAGACAGTCTTTTATTGACGGCGATTGTTTCGGCGGGCGGTCAGCAGAGAGGAATTTTGAATGTCGGCGACTCGATGAAATCTTACGTCGACCCGGTTTCGCTGGCGCCGATGAACATCGATATAAAATTAACCGGCAGCTTAAGCTCGTATAATCAATTCGTCCGATTCGAGCAAGCCGCCGGTTTCGCGCTGGATAATACCGGCAGCCGGATAGAGATTCCGGTCGGCACGCACAATCTTTTATCGCTGGCTTACGCGATTCGCTCGTTTAGCCTGGCGCAGAGCAAAAATCGGGAAAATCCGATTAACGACACGCGCGTCGCCGTGTTTGTCGGCGACAAACCGTATGTCCTGATTCTGAAGCCTTCGACGGTCGATATAATCGAATTTCAAGGCAGGAGACTTCCGGCGCAGGTCGTCGCGATATCGACCGGAAACCCGCAGATTGACCAATTAAATCTTAAAATCTGGCTTTCAGTCGACGAAAGACGTCTGCCTCTGCGCTTCGTCGTCGGCACATACCAAGCCGATTTGCAATCAGTCACCCAGACTCCCGTCAAATAAAAAGCAGAAACGCTTTGTCGACAAAGCGTTTCTGCCAAATAGAGAGCTCAAAAGTTTCAGCCTTTTACTGGCAATCAAACCGCGCGCGATACTCGGTCGAGGACAAAAAGGCGTTGATGCTGTCGTTGTAGCATTGCGAAACATACGTCGGGTTGCCGCCGCTGTTGGCAACGCAGTTATCCAAATTGCCGAGCCAGAAGTTGTAGCCCGGCGTATCAGCCCAGCGCTGGAGATAGATGCTGTATTCCAGCAGGATGAAATCCTCGTGGTTGTAAAGCTCCCAGCCGTTCGTGAGCGGCAGACCGAAGGTGCGAGACTGCTGGCGAAACTCCGGCTTGTCCCACATACGGCGCGACATTTTCACGCGTTCCGTGTTGTAGCAGGCAAAATTAGCGCCGTTAATCAGACAGGAATTGAGCGGCGCGACGTCGTTTGCCAATTCCGCGCCGGTCGGCTCGCGAAACAGAAAATCTCTGTATTGCTGCTGCACGAAAAACGTCGGGTCGTCAATCGGATTACCGTAGCAGGGCGGGTCATCCGGCGGGTCGCAATCATCACATCTTTCGCTATCGATTGGAGCCCTGGAGTCTGTATTTGTTTGCGCGAGCGCCAATTGAACCATACAAAGAGACAAAAACATTGCGAAAAACAAAAGCGAAAATCTTTTCATTGAAACTCCTTAATTATAAGTCAGCCTTGGACGCTGACTTGAAAATGAAGTCGCCTGCGCCAGCGACCACGAGCTGTTCTCACGCGCTACAAGATTTGCGTCACGCTAAAATTGCAAACCTTACGGGCAGAGCACGATAAATACGAACATTCTCATTTCCATTTATCGAAGTTTAAGGGGGATACTTCCAGAAATGAAGAACTTTTTTCTGAACGCGGAGCGTTCATTATTTGTTATATAACAATGAGTTAAGGGGAGATAACAAATAACTTGTATAATTCGAAAAAATCTTACTAATTTATATTAAGTTTGTCAAGAAAAATTTGCCGGTTGTTATCCGGGAAAATTTAGCCTGATGCGAGACAGGTAGAAACGCCGACGCGCGGGCTTGCAGCTTAGTATTTTAAATTTTTATCTTTCAAATACTCGCTTAAAATCGTAATTGAAATTGAAAACTAATTTCAATTACGATAAGATAGCTTTGGCGAAAGGCGAAAGACAAAATGAATAACGAAAACATATCCACACTGGCGACGGCGACGGTCGGGACGAAAGCGAAAGTAAAAAATATAATCGGCGAAACGGCGGTCACGCGGCGCTTGATGGAGATGGGCGTCGTGCCGGGCGTTTCGATTCGCGTGGTGAAAACGGCGCCGTTCGGCTGTCCTCTGGAGATTCGCGTGCGCGGATACAATCTGGCGATTCGCCGCAGCGAGGCTCAGGCGATAGAAATTCAAGCTGCCGCGTCCTGAGTTTGTAATGAATTACCGAGAAATAACAACCAAAGAAAAGACGAACTCCGGCGCGCGGAAAAACATTAAAGCGGTCGCTCGAAATCCGCAATCCGAATTAATAATCGCTCTGGCGGGCAATCCGAACGCCGGAAAGACGACGCTTTTCAACGCCCTGACCGGCTTGCGCCAGAAGGTCGCCAATTATCCGGGCGTGACGGTCGAAAGAAAGGAAGGCTTCTGGAAAATCGGCGACGAAAGCCTGCGCCTGATTGATTTGCCCGGACTCTACAGCCTCGACGCGACTTCGCTCGACGAGCAAATCGCCCGTGATGTGTTGACCGGAAAAATCAAGGATTTGCCGCCGCCGGACGCGATTGTCGCCGTCGTCGATGCGACGAATCTCGAAAGAAATCTCTATCTCGTCACGCAGCTTCTCGAATACAAGATTCCGCTCGTCGTCGCTTTGACGATGGTTGACCTCGCCGAAAAGCAAAAGCACGAAATCGACACGCGAAAACTGACGAAGCTTTTGGGCGCGCCGGTCGTCGCTGTCGTCGCCGCGCAGCATTCAGGCATCGAAGAACTCTCGGAAAAAATTCTGGAAACAATCGGCACGCAGCCGCAGATTCCGTTTGAATTAAGCTTCGACGAAGCGACTTCGGACAACGGCAAAATCTTCGCGCGCTATAATTTTATCTCCGATATCGTTCAGGAATCCGTCAGGCACAACGACATCGAAGAGCATAATTTTTCGGAAAAAATCGACCGCGTTCTGACGCATAAATTTTTCGGTCTGGTCATTCTCGTCACGATTCTGCTGCTTGTTTTCCAGGCGATTTTTTCGTGGGCGACTTTGCCGATGGATTTGCTCGATAAAGGTTTCGGCGCGCTCGGCGATTTTGCGCGGACGCAGATGCCGGAAGGTTTATTGACGGATTTGGTGGTTGACGGCATCATCGCGGGCGTCGGCGGCGTTCTGGTTTTTCTGCCGCAGATTCTGCTGCTTTTCCTGTTTATTTCGATTCTGGAAGACACGGGTTATATGGCGCGCGCGGCGTTTCTGCTCGATAAATTGATGAGCCGCGTCGGGCTTCACGGCAAGGCGTTTCTGCCTCTGATGAGCAGTTTCGCGTGCGCGATTCCGGGCATTATGGCGGCGCGGACGATTGAAAATCCGAAAGACCGACTCGCCACGATTTTGATTGCGCCGTTTATGAGCTGTTCAGCGCGGCTGCCGGTTTACGCGCTGATGATTGCGACGTTTTTCGCCGGTCAGACGGTTTTCGGCTTTGTCTCGCTCGGCGCGGTTTTGATGCTGGCGATGTATGCGCTCGGCATCATTGTCGCCATTATCGTCGCTTTCATTTTAAAGAAAACGCTTCTGAAATCGCCGCCGCCGCCTTTTGTCATGGAGCTTCCGCCGTATCGTCTGCCGAACGTGCGAAACGTTCTGCAAAATATGCTGACGCGCGCCGGATTATTTTTGAAACGCGCCGGAACGGTGATTCTCGCCATTTCGATTATTCTCTGGGCTTTAACGGCTTTTCCGCGAAGCAGCCAGCCGTCAGCCGCCGGCAATCAGCCGGAAGCTGCCGAAACAACTGACGAAGGACAGAAGACGAAGGACGAAGCCGAGCAATTGCAGAACAGTTACGCCGGAAAGCTCGGACATCTTATCGAGCCGGTCATTCAGCCGCTCGGGTTCGATTGGAAAATCGGCGTGGCTTTGATTGCGAGCTTTGCGGCGCGCGAAGTTCTGGTTTCGACCTTGAGCATTATTTACAACGGCGACAAGGAAGCAGACGCAGAATCCGAGACGCTGATGCAGTCAATCCGAGACGCGAAAAAAGACGACGGCTCGCCGGTTTGGTCGCCGCTGACGGCGCTGACGCTGATGGTTTTCTTCGTGCTGGCGATGCAGTGTATGTCAACTGTTGCGGTCGTCCGGCGCGAAACGAATTCGTGGAAATGGACGCTGTTTATGGTCGGGTATATGACGGCGCTGGCTTACGCGGCGGCTTTTTTGACGTATCAAGGCGGGCGTTTTTTTGGATTCGGTTAAAGGATTTCAAATTTCAGATTCCAAATTCCAAATAAAAAGAAGAAGCGTCAATCAGAAATTTGAAATTTGAAATCAGAGATTTGAAATTTGAAATTTTTATGGATATTCAAACGATAATTGTCGCCATCATTATTCTCTTTGCGACCGCTTACGTCGGACGGATGATTTGGCAGAAAGCGAAATCAGCTTCGAAAAATTCGGCGTGCGCGGCGGATTGCGGCTGCGATTCAAAAAAGGTCGCCAATTATAAAACTGAGAAAGCCGCCAATTAAAAACCGCGCTCGCGCGAAAAGAGTCTTTGAGCTTTGATTTGCGGATTTTAAAAAAAGCTCAGGCTCGCAAGCCGCATTTCTCAATTCATAATCGCCGGTTTCTCGTTTTCCCGCACCACAGAAACGCCGTTATGTATGATACCTGACATACAAATTCCGAAGAATGTATTAAATTCTCCGAACACAAAAAAAATTCACAAAGTCGTCCACAGATAAAAGGGATTTATGTTTTTACTTTATTATCTAAAGTTGCGGCTTGGAGTTTTGTTCGGCATTCACAAAACTTTTTATCCCCTGAGCCTGAAATGGCGCTGGAGGCACTGGAAGCACAGAGAGATTCACCGGATTTACTGGTAATGCTTTGAACTCTTATCGCATCTTCGGCTCGCGGGCTACCGTTTCCAGAGAGCGAGTCGTCTCGTCAACGACGCTCGGTACCGGCTCGACCAATTCTCGCGTTTTAGCGCCGCCAACGGTTTTTATTACCACGTCCGGCAATTGAGCGTTTTCTTTCTGCCGGGAATCGTCGTCTTTTCCGCGCCTGACTATCCGGCGGCGCGCCATCAAAAGCACTATCAGCGCCGTTTCCGAAATGAAAAGCAATGCAAAAGCGCCGAGAATGAAGGCGACAATCAACTCGTTGCTGAAACCGAGCTTGTCTTTCATCACAGACATCAACGCGAGAACAATTCCGAGACCGGCAATCGGGATTGAAAGAACCGCCGC
>DASVWG010000005.1:0-2078 GCA_036389695.1 Pyrinomonadaceae bacterium | reverse complement strand
CAAGAAAAATTCGTTA
Source organism: Pyrinomonadaceae bacterium (assembly GCA_036389695.1). Lineage (GTDB taxonomy): Bacteria > Acidobacteriota > Blastocatellia > Pyrinomonadales > Pyrinomonadaceae > JALZHR01. Next base: position 2,062 of record DASVWG010000005.1, on the reverse strand, counting down.
AAATAAAAAGTAAAAAAGCAAAAGGCAAAAGGCAAAACAACCGGCAAGGGACGAAGCAATGAATTTTTTCAACACATTTCGCGGCAGACTTTTAATCGTTTTGGCGTGTCTGTTGATTGCCACGCTCGGCGTTCAGTATTTTATTAATTATCAAAACGAGGAGCGAAACCGGCGCTTTCGCGAGCGTCAGGAACAGGCGCTCGTGGCGGGCATCGCGCTCGGCTTTAACGGAATGCAGTCGCGCGACCGCCTGAGCGATATCGTCAAACAGGAAAATCAGGGTTTTTTTGAAGAGCGCGTGACGAGCCGCATCAGGGATATTATCGTCATCAACGACAAATGGCAGGTTTACGACAGCTTAAATCCCGATTACCAGGAAACCGAAGACGAAAACGGCAACACGGTTTATAAAAATCTGCGTGATTTGCCGGATTTGCCGCCCTTGCAGGACGCCGACCGGCTGGGCGCCGACCGCGTAAATTTCCCGAACGCCGGAAAACCGGAAACCGAGGCGGACGAGGCGGAAGCGCACGCGATTCCGATTCAAACAAATCAGGGACGCTGGTATGTCATGGTGCTTTTAAAAACCAACCGCGCCAAAGCGGCGTGGAGCGCGGCGCGACCTCTGGTTTACACGATGATGATTTTCGGCGTTTCGACGATGATTACGATTTTTCTCGTCTGGCGTTTCACGCGCCCGATTGCCAATCTTTCGGAAGCCGCCAAAAGAATCGCCGACGGCGATTTGACGGTGCGCGTGCCGCACGACCGGCGCTCGGACGAGATGGGCAGGCTCGCCTCGCGTTTTAACGAAATGACGGCGGAGCTGGAAAAGAAAAGCGAGCTGGAAGCGATGCTTCAGGAAGCGGAAAAAAGCGCCGTCGTCGGGCGGCTCGGTTCGGCTATCGCGCACGAAATCCGCAATCCGCTGAATTACATTAACCTGACGCTCGACCACCTGCGCGCGAAATTCGCGCCGGAAGACGCCGCGAAACGTCGCGATTTTGAAAAGCTGACGATGCAGCTGAAAAGCGAAGTCGCGCGCATCAACCAGCAGATTACTGACTTTTTAAGTTACTCGCGCCCGCCGAAACTGAATCTGTCGCCGACCGACGTCAAACGGGTCGTCAAAGATTCGCTCCGCATCGTCGAAGCCGAAGCGCGCGAGCAGAACATCAAGATAAATTTTGCCGAAAACGGCGGCGCGCCCAGAGTCTTCGGCGACGCCGAATACCTGCGCTCGGTTTTCAACAATCTTTTCATCAACGCCGTCCAGTCGATGGCAACGAAAGGCGGCAACCTGAACATTTCGATTGAGCCGCTCGACGCTTACGTCAAAGTCGAAGTCGCAGACACGGGCACCGGCATTCCCGAAGAAAATCTTGCAAAAATTTTCGAGCCGTATTTTTCGACCAAAGAAACCGGCACCGGCTTGGGGCTGGCGATTGTCAAAAGAGTTATCGACGAGCATCGCGGCATCATCGGCGTCGAATCGAAATTAAACGAAGGCACGACCTTTACGGTGCGTCTGCCGAAGGCTTAATTTTCGTCCTTTGTCCTTCGTCCTTTGTCCTTCGCAAGTTGAATATAAATTACGTTCTCGAATTTAATTCAATCAGCAAAGGACAAAGGACCTAATAGAGTGTTGCCGGAAAAAATAGCCGCGTCCTGCAGGACGTGGTCGGAAAAAACGAATCAATAAAAGGGCGTTTCAACGTCCTTCCCGGACAATGAATTGGCTCAAGCCAAAGAAAAAGGACGTTGAAACGCCCTTTCGATATTTATCCATCATTTGACCACGCCCTGAAGAACGCGGCTATCAGCATCACTTTATTAGGACACTACCTTTCGACTTTGCCTGTTGGAAAATATCGTTTGCTAAATGGAAAACGACATTTGAAGGTAGGAAAACTTCATTTGCTGGTTAGAAAACGCCGTTTGAAAATAGGAAGACGGTATTTGAAAGTTAGAAAACGCCGTTTGAAACTTACCAAATCACGTTTGAAAGTAGGAAAGCCCGATTAGAAAGCAGGAAAATTGAGTTTGAAAGTAGGAAAATCAG
>DASVWG010000004.1:0-4698 GCA_036389695.1 Pyrinomonadaceae bacterium | reverse complement strand
GCCTGCTGCGGGCGCGCGTGTAATTACGCTTTAGGCGTCGCGCGCTCGAAAACTCTTTTGGGCAAATGGGAAAAAAATCCGGCGAATCCGATTTTGGCGGCAAATCAAACGTGGCAGTGTCCCGGTCACGGCAGCATCGTCGAGACGCCGGACGGGCGCGATTTTCTGCTTTATCACGCTTATCGGCGGCGCTCGGACGCTTTTAATATCGGGCGCGAAGCGCTGCTCGACGAAGTGAAATTTCGCGACGGCTGGGCGGTTATCAACGAAGGACGCGGCGCTTCAAACGGCGCGCCCGTGCCGCTGAAAGATACGCGGCAGCGAATGTTTGCGGGCTTAAACGACGAATTCAGCGAAAATCTGCTCGCGCCGAAATGGACTTATCCGCTTTACAATTTTCCAAACGTGCGGCTCGCCGACGGTTTTCTGACGATTGCTCCGGCGGAAAAACAATTGGCGGTTGAGAAAATGCCGGAAATCGTCGTCGCCGAGCGCACCGTTTCGGGAACTTACACGGCGACGACGCGCATCGATTTTAAAAATTTGAGCGCGGACGAATTCGCCGGAATTTCCGCCTACAGCTGGCGCACGGAAGCGGTCGGCGTCAGCATCGGAAACGGAAAAATTTTTACCTGGCGGCGCGCGGAAGGAAAACACAGGGAAGTTTCGAGCGTCGATTTGCCGAAAGGCGCGACGGCGATTCTGCTGCGCATCGAAGCCGCAGAAGGCGAAAATTTTCAGTTTTCATACAGCCTTGACGGAAAATCGTGGGCGGCGGTCGGCGATAAAATCATCACGGGAAATGTTGAAGGCGCGCGCGTCGCTTTGGTTTACAACGGCAAAACGACAAACGCGGGCGCGCGGTTTGACTGGCTGCGGGTCGAGCCAAAATAAATTTATGGAACAACAAACGGTTCACGACGCAACAATTTCGGCACAGGAAGAGCGCACAATGCGCGAACGCTTCGGTTCTTTTATCCAGCAGCAAGGCGCTTTGGTGCTGCTCGTTCTGGTCTGCCTGATTGCGACGGCGCGCTATGAAGCGTTTCTGACGCCGGAAAATCTGCTGAACGTTTTGCGGCAAAACTCGATGCTCGGAATCATCGCGCTCGGAATGACGTTCGTGATTTTGACGGGCGGCATCGATTTGTCGGTCGGCTCGCTGCTCGCCGTCGCGGGCGTTATCGCCGCAAATTTAGCTGACCGCGGGCTGGCGGTGGCGATTATCGCGGCGGTCGCGGCGACGACCGTTTTGGGGTTGATTAACGGCTTGGTTATCGCCAAAGCGCGGATTCAGCCGTTTATCGTCACGCTCGGAATGATGATTGCCGCGCGCGGCATCGCGCTTGCCGTGACCAACGAACAGAACGTGCGGATTCCCGCGACGGCGACGGAATTTGCCTGGCTCGGTCAGGGAATGATTGGCTTTCTGCCCGTGCCGATTCTGATTTTGATAATCGTCTTTGTTATCGGCTGGCTGATTTTAAATTACACGCGTTTCGGGCGACACGTTTTCGCGCTCGGCGACAACGACGAAGCCGCGCGCCTGATGGGACTTAATATCGACCGCGTAACAATTCTGGTTTATACGATTAGCGGATTATTGGCTGGCTTGGCTGGCGTGATTCTGGCTTCCAGACTTTATACGGGTTCGCCGACCGAAGGCGTCGGGCGCGAATTGGACGCCATCGCGGCGGTCGTCGTCGGCGGCACGCTTTTGACGGGCGGCAAAGGCAGCGTCGTTTCCACGCTTTACGGCGTTTTGCTGCTCGGCGTGATTTTCAATATCTTCAATCTCGAAGGACAAATCAGCCCGTGGTGGCAGCTTGTTTTTCGCGGCGCGATTTTGCTCGCCGTCGTGATTTTGCAAAACCGTCTGACGCGTTTGGGCTAATGTTTTACCGTTTATTAAAATTATTCGCCTTCGCAATTTGCGCTTTGCCTCTCGCCGCAAACGCGCAGACGACGGGAAAATCTTACACTTCCGACATCAAGCGCCCGACTTCAGCCGCGCCGCAGTTTCCTTCGCCCGTGACTTTTACGGACGCGACCGCGCAGACCGGAATTAATTTCAAACACAACGCTTCGCCGACTTCCATAAAATATCTGCTCGAAACGATGGGCGCGGGCGTCGGCTTGATTGATTTCGACAACGACAATCGGCTCGACATTTTTTTCACCAACGGCGCGCAGCTTTCCGACCCGATGCCGAAAGGGAAAATGCCGGAAAAAACGGACGCGCGATTCTGGAACAGGCTTTATCGACAAAAAGCGGACGGCACGTTTGAAGACGTGACCGAACGAGCGGGCGTGAAAGGCGTCGGCTACGGCTTCGGCGTCGCCGTCGGCGATTACGATAAAGACGGATTTTCCGATTTGTTCGTGACGCATTACGGCGGCGCCGTTTTGTATCGCAACAACCGCAACGGCAGCTTCACCGACGTGACGAAAAAATCCGGCATCAGCGTCGACGGATGGGCGACGAGCGCCGGTTTTTTTGATTACGACCGTGACGGTCGGCTCGATTTGTTCGTCACGCGCTACGTCGTCTGGGATTTTGAAAACGGCGCGCTTTACTGCGGCGACGCGCGGGCGGGTTATCGTTCCTATTGTCACCCCGATAATTTCAAGCCGACGACTTCGCTTTTGTTTCGCCAAAAACCGGACGGAACGTTTGAAAACGTCAGCGAAAAAACGGGCATCGCCGAAGCGAAAGGCAAATCTCTCGGCGTCGCTTTCGCCGATTTCGACGACGACGGCTGGACGGATATTTTCGTCGCCAACGACAACACCGAGCAGCATCTTTTTCGCAACAAAGGCGACGGCACGTTTGAAGAAACGGCTTTAATCGCCGGAGTCGCCTTTGACGAAAACGGGAAACGTTTCGCCGGAATGGGCGTCGATGCCGCCGATTACGACGGCGACGGTCGGCAGGACGCGGCGATAACCGCTTTCTCCGGTGAGACTTACCCGCTTTATCGAAATCTCGGCGACTGGTCGTTCGATTACGTCACGCAGACGAGCGGCGTCGGGCAGATTACGCAGTTGGGCACGGGCTGGGGCATAAAATTCATCGACGCCGACAACGACGGCAGGCGAGATTTGTTTGTCGTGCAATCACACGTTTCCGACGTGATTGAAAAAACGACGGATTTTTTGAAATACAAACAGCCGCCCGTTTTGATGCGCAACGCGGGCAAAGAATTTCAGAACGTTTCATTTGCGGCGGGCGAGATTTTTAAAACGGATTTGGCGGCGCGCGCGATGGCTTGCGGCGATTTGGACAACGACGGCGACACGGACATCGTCATCGCGCAGACAAACGGCGCGCCCGTGATTCTGAAAAACAACGGCACGAAAAATCATTGGCTCGGCATAGATTTGCGCGGCGAAAAATCCGCGCCGAACGGCGAGGGCGCGCGCGTTATCGTCAGCGACGCGAGCGGCAGAAAACAAATTTTTGACGCGAGCAATTCCGGCAGTTATCTGGCGGCAAACGACGCGCGAATTTTAGTCGGTTTAGGCTCGGTCAATTCGGTCAAACGAGTGGAAATTCGCTGGACGAGCGGCAAGATTCAAACGCTGGAAAATCCCGCAATCGACCGCTATCATTTAATAAGGGAGAAGTGAATTTTCAAAAACACTTTGCGTCCTTTGCGAAAACCTCAGCGTCCTTTGCGGTTTAATTTTCCTGCGAAAGATTTAACCGCAAAGGACGCGAAGTGACCGCAAAGAACGCAAAGGCGTATTTTTTAGCAAAGGAAGAGTATTTATGAACAGGCGACGCTACGCTCAATCTGAAATCGAGCAATTGACGCACGAAGCGATGCGCGACGGTTTCTGTATTTTGCCGCAGCATTTTTCCACTCAAAAACTAAACGAATGGCGCGAAAAATTCACGCCGCTGCTCGAAGAGCATATTAAGCGCGAAGGCGATTTGCAGAATCGCGGCGCCGCGCGTTATTACGTGACTTTGCCGTTCGACGCGCCGTTTGCCGACGAAGAAATTTTCGCCGACGCGGACGTTCTGGCGATTGTCGAAAATCTGGTCGGCGCGGATTTTACGATGGTTCAGTTGGCGACCGACACGCCGCTTTTAGGGTCGGAATACCAGGACATTCATCGCGACGCGCCGCCGCTGTTTCCCGAAATCCGGCAGGAAACGCCGTCTTTTCAGCTTGCCGTAAATTTTCCGCTCGTCGACGTCACGCCGGAAAACGGACCGTTTGAAGTCGCGCGCGGAACGCATATTGTGACAAAAGAAGACGGCTTGAAAATGATTGAAACGGGCGAAAAACCGCTCGAAGCGATTTGTCTGAAGCTGGGCGACGTGATGATTCGCGACGTTCGGGGCTTGCATCGCGGAACGCCGAATAAATCGCGCGAGCCGCGTCCGATGTGCGTCATCGGCTACAGTCGCCGCTGGCTTTTTCGACCGGAAGTTTCGATACGAATTCCGCGCGCCGTGTGGGAAAATCTCTCGCCGCAGGCGCGGCATATGCTCCGGTTTAATCGGATCGTGGAATCGCTTGCGGATGCGCCGGAGACGGAGATTTATCAGGCGTTTGCTTACTGAAAAGGCGGAAACGCGACAGTTATGGAGCGTGTCTCAACATTGATAATGAGACATGCTTAATGAAACTCATATTTCCAGTGACTAGTCTTGAGACACGCTCCATAACTGTCGCGTTTCCGCCT
>DASVWG010000003.1:0-10515 GCA_036389695.1 Pyrinomonadaceae bacterium | reverse complement strand
CCGCTCCAGTTCGAATACAACAATCAAAAATGGAGTATTGTCGCCGGAGATTCGTCGGGAAGCGCCAACGCCAGCAGCGCGAATATTCCCGCTGACAGTATTGTCCAATACCAGCAAGGTTTATTGTTTCTTCACGTTACGCCTGCCACGGCTGCCGCTATTTCGGCAATTGATTTCGGTTCGTCATTGAATAGTCTGCTTAGCGGGACTATCGCCAGCATTCCCGATTCGGGAAACTTAGGCAGCGGAATCGTTTATGATTTCTCGCTCGGCAGTTCGGGAATTTTATTTCCCGGCAGCGACGGCATTCAGATGGGCGTTAAAGGCGGCGCCAGCTTTAACGGGACGGCTTTTTCCGGCGATGCTCCGCCGACTTTGCCGCTTCCGCCGCCGCCGACCGATGCGGATTCGCATCAGCTGAATATGTATGTCTCCAATTATGAAGTCGATGCGCTTTACTGGGCTTTTTGGAAGGCTGGCAAACTGAATGTCGTCGTCAATCCGACTGATTTACAAGACCCAAGCATGCTTAAAGTCGATACCTATATCAACTCGGAACCAAAACTTAAGCCTTATCAGGCTTTTGCAATGCAGGCACAGATTTCTCCAAGCGCCGCGCCCGTCAGCACCTTCCAGATGAATTGGGTGTTGACCCAAGCAGTGATGCAGGCTCTTAAAGAACAACTGCCGTCCAATGTTTGGTCATTACTCAGCGTTTTAGCGGGAAACGCCTACTTGACGCGGTCTGCTTTTGAACAGGATTTGACCGGCGCGACTATTCCGTCTTCAAATTTCCCGAAAATCGAAAAAGCGGCTCAATCCATGGGCATGGTCGTCACCAACACCTTAAATTTCGCTTTGATTATCCAGAACTTTCAGTCTAACCCGCCCAATATCAAATTCTCGGTCACGCGAACCGACATTTTAAACAATCTGCGGTTGGGCATCGGTGCAAATAATACACAAACCCTGCAATATGATTTTATTAACGTCTCCAGCAATGCGAGGTTTATTTCAAGCACCGTGCCAGGTTTTGCCGGAGGAGAATATTTTAGCAATACAGTGTGGCTGATGGCAGGCGAACCGCAGTATGAAAAGGCGCTGGCTGAGATGGGCGGAACGGGCGTGCCTTTGCCGATTATGGCGGATTTCCAGTTTGATTTTGAGAATGCCGAACTGAATATTGAGGAAGGCTACGTTTCGATTCTGGCTGATGTTTTGTATAAAAAAAGCTGAAAACGCACGACTCAAAAAGGTTTATCAAATGGAAACTGAAAACAACCCGAACGCTTTCGCCGGAACGTTTGCCGGTAAAATGACTTTTCGCAGCGCCGTGAGCGGTGTCACGAATCTGTATCTGACAACCGTCAAAATCAGCGACGGGCATCACGGCTGGATTTACACTCCGGGAATGAATGCCCTGTCGGTCACCGACACGGAAAAGTTTATAATTTATTTATACCCGGACGGCTATTACCGAATCCAATCCGGCGATTTGCGCTGGCTCAGCTTAAATACCGAAGGCGACTTCATTCAATACGACGAGCTGGCAAACGCGGCGGCTTTTTCGATACACGGAAATCCTTTCGGCAGCGAGTTTGACGTGAAGACGAGCGGCGGCGATATGCCTCTGTATTATATGTTTCAAAACAATCTGCGAACGCCGAATGTCCTCGGCTTAACCGCCGGCGACGACCATTACAAGACTTTCGCGCCCACGCCTATCACGCCTTCGCTCGACGCCATCCGCCAGCAAAAAAAAGCGTTGAACGGCGATTTCGGAAATGTCATTCTCGTCGGGCAAGACCTTTCGCAAGGAATAGATTTCACCGGCGCCAATTTTGTCGGCGCGCAATTAGCGGGCGTCAATTTCAGCAGCGCCAAACTGGATAAAGCGAACCTGAGCCAGACTGATTTGCGCGGCTTAAGCTGGGGAAATCCCGCTTCCGCGTCAAACATCAATCTTTCCGGCTCGAATGCCGAAAATTGCGTTTTCGGCGGGCAAGCGAGGCAATTAAATTGCTCTGAGGCGATTTTTTCGTTAACTAATCTGACGGGCGCGAAACTGTTTAATCTGAATCTGGAAAAAGCGAATCTCTCCGGCGCTGTTTTGAACGGCGCTTTCCTCGATAAAGCCACGCTGACAAACGCCAATCTAAACGGCGTCGTCGCGCTCGGAGCCAGTTTCGTCGGCGCGGTTTTAATCGACGCGAGCGCGCAGATGGGCGTTTTTTCACGCGCGATTTTTGATAACGCCGATTTGACCCGCGTGCGGATGGGCGCGAGCAGCTTTCTTTTCGACGTCGCCGCGCGGTTTGCTGCCGAGCTTGACAATGACCGGTTTCCGCAGACGGATTTGATAAACGCTTTTGCCGCTCGCGGCGTCGCATTGCAGGCGGATGCCGCCGTCGAAATTTTAATCAAAGGGCAAAACTGGCTCATCCACGATTCCGCCGGACCTTATAAATTGATTTTGACCGAAAGCGGAATACATGTCTTTAACGATAACCCGAGCCTGATTCCCGCTATTCTGCGCGGAGCGTCGATGAAAGGCGTCACCGCGCCGACTGCGAGCCTCGCCGGAGCCGATTTGCGCGGCGTCCGTTGGTTTGACGCGCCTTCGACGCTCAATCACGCCGATTTGCAGGACGCGGTTTTCACGGGCGCTCTGCTCATCTCCAACGATTTCACGCAGGCAAATGTTTCGGGCGCGGATTTCAGCGAAAGCATCCTGATTCAGGGAAAATTTATCGGCTGCATCGCCGGTCCCGGCGGCAGCCGACGCGCGATTTCCTTTGAAGGAGCGCATCTCGAAGGCACGAATTTCAGCAAAGCGACTTTTTCCGGCGCGGTTTTAACCGACGCGGTCGTCGCTTCGGACACAGGCGTGCCACTTTTATTTCTTGCGCTCGACGACCGGCAATATCTGAATACTTCCGGCTTAAGCCGTCTGAAAGGCGCTTTTACGAAAGCCGGTTTCGATTTGGGAAACGCATCGACCGTCACCGACAATTCCGAGTGGAGCATCGACAACCGCCGGTCTAAAGACCCGCACGCGCCGAAAAAATATGTCGTCGAAGCCGCCGCCGCCGGTTTTAACTTCTTCGGAGACGGGAATTTTTTATTTTCTCTGAAAGCCAATCCCAACATCAACGCTCTTTTAAATAAGCCGCAAGCCGGTCAAAATCTCGTTTCGCTGTTTAAAACCAAACAATACAATCTCGCCCTGAATGCGCCTATCACCGCGCAGGGACTCTGGACGATTAACGTCGATTCCGCCGCCGTTTATCTGCGCCCGTATCGCTTCAGTCAATTGCAGGCGCACGCCGAAACCGAACGGCTCGTCGTTTACGGAATGGCTCCGGTTTTGATTGAAAATATGTCTGAATACGCGCAGGGCATCGCTTTTAAGCCGACGAAGAATTTGCTGAACGCTCTCAGCCCGAACGCCGTCGGACCGGCGGGCGTCCCGTTTTCTTGGCTCGGACAAGGAATGATTGATGCCGAGACGTTTTCGACGGTGTTTTCGGGTTAGCTTAAGCGTTTTTCAAGTAAATACTTTTAATTAAACCGTCGCCGCGCCGGATTTTCGCTTCGTTAAAATCCGACGCCTTTTGACACCTGCCCGCTAAAAAGTTAAAATTTCCCTTTTGTTATTCTTGCCCGAATAATTATCTTTCTCTTAAAGGAGTTCTACATTTGAGTAACGCGAATTTTTTATTCACTTCCGAATCGGTCACCGAAGGTCATCCCGATAAAATTGCCGACCAGATTTCCGATGCCGTCCTTGACGCGATTCTGGAACAGGACGCGACCGGCAGAGTCGCTTGCGAAACTTTAGTTACCACCGGACTTGCCGTTATCGCCGGTGAAATTACGACCAACGCCACGGTCAACTACAAAAAAATCGTCCGCGACACGATTAAGGACATCGGTTACGACAACGCCAGCTACGGCTACGACAGCAACACCCTGAGCGTCATGGACGCCGTCGGCACGCAGTCGCCGGACATCGCGCAGGGCGTCGATACGGGCGGCGCGGGCGACCAGGGGCTGATGTTCGGTTTCGCCTGCAACGAAACGCCGGAGCTGATGCCGCTCCCGATTCAACTGGCGCATAATCTGACGCGCCGCCTGTCGGAAGCGCGCCGCAGCGGAGAACTTCCCTACCTGCGTCCCGACGGCAAATCGCAGGTGACGGTCGAATATCGCGACGGACAGCCTTATCGCATCGATGCCGTCGTCATCTCGACGCAGCACGCCGAAGAAGTGACCACCGAGCAGCTTCGGCAGGACATTCTGGAGAAAGTTATCAAAACGACCATCTCCGGAGACCTTCTGGACGAAAACACAAAATTTCATATCAACCCGACCGGACGCTTCGTGATCGGCGGTCCGATGGGCGATGCCGGTCTGACGGGACGCAAAATCATCGTCGATACATACGGCGGTTACGCTCCGCACGGCGGCGGCGCTTTCTCCGGCAAAGACCCGACAAAGGTCGACCGCTCGGCGGCTTATATGGCGCGTTACATCGCCAAAAATATCGTCGCGGCGGGCTTGGCTGACAAATGCACCGTGCAATTGGCTTACGCCATCGGCGTCGCCGAGCCGGTTTCGGTTCTGGTCGAAACGCACGGCACGGGGACGGTCGATGAAACGAGACTCGCCGAGCTCGTCCGGCAGAATTTCGAGCTGACGCCGAAAGGCATTATCGAAACGCTCGATTTGCGCCGCCCGATTTACAAGGCGACCGCCAAATTCGGGCATTTCGGGCGCACCAACGACGAGTTCACGTGGGAAAAAACCGATAAAGCCGAAGCTTTGAGAACGCAAGCCGAAACCGTCGGCGCGGCAATCGGGAATTAGATTATTATCGAGCGGTAAACATTTGTTTGACAGAACAAATTGCCGCTCTTTTTCTATTTAAAATCAGTACAGGAAGAATTTATGGCTAAAGAAGGAATTTCGATGGAATACGATATAAAAGACATAACCCTGGCTCCGCAGGGCAAACAGAGAATCGAATGGGCTGACCGCGAAATGCCGGTTCTGCGCTTGATTCGCGAACGCTTCGAGCAGGAAAAACCGCTGGAAGGCATCAAGCTCGTCGCCTGCGCGCATATTACGACCGAAACGGCGAATCTGGCGCGCACTTTGCAGGCGGGCGGCGCGGAAGCGATTCTTATTGCTTCAAATCCGCTCTCGACGCAGGACGACGTTGCCGCGTCCTTAGTCGCCGACTGGGGCATTCCGGTTTTCGCCATCAAAGGCGAATCGACCGACACGTATATGCGTCACCTGCGCAACGCGCTGGAAAGCAACCCGAATCTGATTATCGACGACGGCTCGGACGTGGTCGCGACGATGCTCAAGGAGCGGAAAGACCTCGCCGAAAAAATCATCGGCACGACTGAAGAAACGACGACCGGAATCGTCCGCTTAAAAGCGATGCAGAAAGCGGGCGTTCTGAACTTCCCTTCCATCGCCGTCAACGACGCGCAAACCAAGCATTTCTTTGATAATCGCTACGGCACGGGACAATCGACGCTCGACGGCATTATCCGCGCGACGAACATTCTGCTCGCCGGAAAAAACTTCGTCGTCGTCGGCTACGGCTGGTGCGGCAAAGGCTGCGCGATGCGCGCTCGCGGTTTGGGCGCGAACGTTATCGTGACCGAAATCGACCCGATTAAAGCCATCGAAGCCGTGATGGACGGTTTCCGCGTGATGCCGATGTCGGAAGCCTCGAAAATCGGCGATTTCTTCGTCACCGTCACCGGCAACCGCCACGTTATCGACAAGGAACATTTCGAAACGATGAAGGACGGCGCGATTGTCTGCAACAGCGGTCACTTCGATTTGGAACTGAATCTGGAAGCTCTTCGGGAAATGTCGGATTCGGTCGAAACGCGTCGCCCGTTTGTCGAAGAATATATGGGCAAAAACGGCAAGAGCGTCATCGTTCTCGGCGAAGGTCGCCTGATTAATCTCGCGGCGGCGGAAGGTCATCCGGCTTCGGTCATGGATATGTCGTTCGCGAATCAAGCGCTTTCGGCTGAATATCTGGTCAAAGAGCAAGGCAAGCTCGCCGCAGGCGTCCACGTTCTGCCGCCGGAAGTCGACCAGGAAATCGCCAGCCTCAAACTCCGCTCGCTCGGCATCTCGATTGATACCTTAACGCCGGAAATGCTCGAATATATGTCGAGTTGGGAAACCGGAACTTAAATTTAAGGCAAAAGTAAAAAGGTAAAAGGCAAAAGGCAAAAGGCAAAAGTGGATTTATTATCGCTTTTGCCTTTAGTTTTTATGGCGGAAACGCGACAGTTATGGAGCGTGTTTTAGTTTAGCCTGTTGAGTCGCTAAACTTTGACACGCTCCATAACTGTCGCGTTTCTGCCTTTCTATGTTTTGACTTTCGTTATCAGATAAGCGCCGATAATCGTGAATAAAACGAGCGGACTCCAGACGGCGATCGGCGCGGCGACGTAGCCGTTTAAGCCGAACTGCTCGAAAGTGTTTGTAATGCCCATAAAAAGCAGCCAGATGCCGACCGCGTAGCCGACCGTCAGCGCCTTTCCCTTCCGGCTCAGAGAAAGCGCGAACGGCGCGGTAAACAAAGTGATAATAAACGGCAGAACAATCGTCGTATATTTTTTCTCCAGCGCGACGGCATACATTCGCTTTTCGCTTTCGGATTCCGCGACGGCGAGCTTTTCGGCGGCTTCGGACGCGGTTAATTGATTCGGCTTCGTGTAAATCTGGCGAAACGGATTAAACGAGGCTTCCAAAATTCGCTCGTCCGCCGCCAGCGGTTTGTTTTCGATTCGATTGTTTTGCTGCCAGATTGTTTTCTGCGCCGCGCCCGTCAAGTCGATTTTATTCTTCGTCCAGACGGCTTCTTCGGCTTTGGTAAACGATTTCAGCTTTTCCTCGCCTTCCGCAAACTCGAAAACGTATAGATTGGTGACTCTCTGCCGCTCAAAATCTTTTTCGTTCAAATCGAATGAATACACGCGGTTATCCGCCGCAATCCAGAATTTTCCTTCTTTCGCCGTGAGAATTCCCTTGTTGCGGATTTGCGCGCGCAAAACGTCCTGCACGCGGTTGGTCTTCGGCAGAATTCTTTCCTGAATCTGCCAGTTTATTAAACCGATCGCCGCCATCAATAGAAAACACGGCAGCAAAAGACGATAGACGCTCTGCCCGGCAGCCGTCCATGTGACGACCTCGTTTTGTCTGGATTTGATGACAAATGTCGCCAGCGTCGCAATCATCAAACACGACGGCGCTATTTGAATGTAAATATTCGGCAGCAGATACGTCAGATAACCGGTTAAAAGGTTGAATCCATTATCGATGGTTCCCGCGAAGCGCCACATCTCGAAGGCTGTGAAGATGACGTAAATCGAGCCTAAAAACCCGATTGATAACGCGAAAAATTTAAGCAGATTGGAAACGATGTCAAAATCCAGGATTCCCGTCGTCAGGCTCGGAAAGGCGCGTTTATTCGAACTCGTTTCAAATCGCATCGGAAAGCTCGCTTTCAAACGCGGAAGATTCACGATTCGACGCATCGAGCCGATTCTTTGCGAAAAATTAAACCAGATTATCAAAGCGACCGTCACGACGACCGGCAGCGCGCCGCCGGCTAAAACGCTGATTCGATTCGTGCGCGCAAGCTGCTCGCCCATCAGCGCGAGCAGATAATAACCTATCAGGCTGGCGAGCGCGAGAAAACTTCCGAAACCTCTGCCGCCGCGATTAAAACGCAAAACCAGAGACGCGCCCAAAAGAGCGAAAAGAAGCGGCGTGACCGACAGAATAATGCGCCGCTGCCACAAAATTTCGGCTTCCGTGCGCTCTTTTCCTTCCTTTTTCCTGGCAAAAGCCGCCAGCTCCGACAATCCCAACTCGTCGGCGTTTTCTTCGGTTTTACTTAACCTGTCGATAATCTCGCCGCGTTTGGTCTGAATAACAAAACGCAGATTTTTGATTTTGTCGAAAAACACCGACTTGCCGGTATCGCTCGGCGTGAAAGTCGAGACATAAGCTTCATCCAGAACCAGCTCCGAGTCTTCATTATTCGAATCAATCTTCCCATTCTTAGACGTTATCAGACGCATTTGTCCGCTTTGCTTGTCTTCATTAAAAATAAAGATGTTTTCCCAGGTGCCCTTTAGAATATCGCCCGATTTGACGTAAACCGTATAGCCGCGAATCTCCGTGTTAAAAACGCCCGGCTCAATCGGCGATTCCATTTTGAAAAGCGCGGTTTGCAGCGCGACTTTGCGAACCATCTGCGCCGCTATGGGAACGCCCTGCCAGTTAATCAGAAAGGCGAAAGCGGAGAGAACCAAACCTAAAACGACAATCGGCAGAACGACTTGAAAATTGCCGACGCCGGCGGCACGAATCGCCGTCAGCTCGCTGTCGCCCTGCATTTTTGCCAAGCCGATGATGACGCCGACCAGAATCGCCATCGGGCAGGTAAAAGCAATGACGCTCGGAACAAGCGCGAAAGTCAGCTGCCAGATAAGATTGTTCGGCAGATTGGCGTTAAAAAAAATGTCGGAATAACGGCTGGCTTGCTGGACGAAAAGAATGACGCTCAGCAGAATCCACGTGAAGAAAAAATATGGAAGAATCGCCTGTAGGACATATTTCGAGATTAGCTTGCAGAAAAGATTCATATTCTTTTTGGAGCAGTTTACAAACCGGCGACGAGAATTTTATCATTCTTTAGTTCTTTTCCCAGAATATTGGCGATAAACCGCTTTAAAATGCCCGAAACTTCTTTTATTTCTTCAGTTTTGCCTTTGGTCAGCGCGGCGAATTTAGCGGGCGCGAGCGTCTGCGCGACCGAATATATTTTCCGCAAATCGGCGCTGACGGCATTTCTGTTTTTGCCCCGCTGACAATTTTCACAGAGCAGGTGAAAATTAAGCTGTAAGCTCGCATTCTCGCTCGCGCCGAATTGTCTCTTACAATTATCGCAGCGTTCCCACGACGGCAGATAACCGCCCAGACGCATCAGCCAGATTTCAAAATAAAGCGCGATATTTTCGAGAAATTCGGGCTGTTCGGCGGCGGTTTCCAGACAAATGCGCGTCATCCGGTAGATTCTTTCATTCGGTTCGTGCGGCGGCACGAATTCGCTCAGAAGCTCGGCGAGATAGGCGAATTTTTGCAGAAACAGCGGATTGCTCGCCGATTCGAAAAACGATTTCTGCAATTCTATCTGACTAATCGAGACGAGTTCTCTTTCCTCTTTCTGATAAAACGTGGCGTTGACAATCGAAAACGGTTCGAGCCCGCCGCCGAAACGGCTTTTCAGACGCTTCGCGCCTTTCGCCACGCCGCGCACCAGCCCGTTAGTCTGCGTGAGAAACACGACGATTTTATCCGCTTCCGCCAGCGGGTAAGTTTTTAAAATCAAGCTTTCTGTTTCGAATATTGCCATTACAACTAAAAAATTAAGGAATAAAATAAAATACCCAGGCGAGCGCGAGGCTAATCAAGACAAACTGCGCGAATACTTTCAAACCGTAAAGAATCCGGCTTCTCGTCGTGCCGGAATGAAACGCCGCGAAAGCCACCGCGACGAGCAGCGCAAAACCGATTAGATATAAAAAATGAATCATTTTTTTCGTCCCAGAGAAATGTCTACGGCGTCGATCACCGCCAGATAATTAAGCAGTCCGGCAACTTCCAGAAATCTGCCCGCGTATTCAAAAGTCGCCCACGAAGCGGCGTTTGTCGCCGGTTGATTCAAAGTTAAAAACAAACTCGTCGCCAAACCCAAACCATTGCCGAAACGCGCGAAAATATTCAGCACATAAAGCAGAAGCCCGTCCTTAAAGCTGTAACCCGGATAATACGCGCCGCCGCCGACAATGCCGACGATAAACATAATCCAGATGACCGCGCCGATAATTAAGCCGCGCCGCCAGCGTCCCAGATACAAATGCCCGACGCCGGGTAGAAACCACGCGATGATGCCCGTAAAGATATAATTTCCCATCGTTTTTATTAAGCTTTTAATTTAAATGTCGGTTTGCCGACGCTTAAAACTTTATTTAAATTCCGTCTTGTAAATATATCTATTATAACATATTTACCTGCCTAAAGTAATCCTTAAGCTCTAGTAAAGAAAGTATTTTTCGCGCAAGGCTCGGAATGAATTTTCATCTTCCGCCCAGGAACTTTGAATCTCACTTAATTCGATTCCGCGCTCGAAGCTTTCGCGCAAACTGGTCGTTCCGGCAATAACGTCAAACGGATTGCGGTCGAAAACGTATTCATAAGGCGGAATTTTCCATCTGAACTCCTCGCTGTATAAATCAAAACAGGTTTTGACCATCGCCGCGCCGGTAATCACCGGTTTAAACGCCTCGCGGTCTAAAACATGCAGAAAAACGCCGCCGCAGCCGACGCCGCCGTGTTTCTGAAACGTCGGCAGAAACTCAATCGCTCGAAAAGTCACGCCCGGAAGCTGAAGTGAATTCAAAGTTT
>DASVWG010000002.1:0-8430 GCA_036389695.1 Pyrinomonadaceae bacterium | reverse complement strand
TGCAAACATTCAGTCCGAATTTAGCTTTACAAAATCCTTTAGCGGCGGCGCGGCGGATTTTTTCTTTAATCGCGGCGGAGATGGCGCAGGTCGAAGCCGAGTTTGAACGGCAGGCGCGGTCAAACGTGCAGGTTATCGCTTATCTGGGCGATTATCTGCGCGCTTCGGGCGGCAAGCGCGTGCGTCCGGCGCTGAATATTTTGTCGAATTACGCGGTCGGCGGCGACGGGGCGAAGGAAAATTCGATTCGGCTGGCGACCGTGATGGAATTTCTGCACACGGCGACGCTCGTCCACGACGACATTATCGACAACGCCGACACGCGGCGCAATCGTTCTTCGGTCAACGCGCGTTTCGGCAATCAAGCCGCCGTTTTGATGGGTGACTGGCTTTATATGTCGGCTTTTGAGACGAGCCTCAAGGAACGCTCTCTGGAAATTCTCGATATTTTAACGCGCCTGACGCGCAAGATGACCGAAGGCGAATTGATTCAACTGACGATGCTCGGGCGCACGGACATCACCGAAAACGAATATTTCGACGTTTTGCAGCGAAAAACCGCCTACCTGTTTTCGGCTTGCTGCGAAATCGGCGCGATTACCGGCGGCGCGACGAAAGAACAGCAAATCGCGCTGCGCGAATATGGAATGAATCTCGGCACGGCGTTTCAACTGGCGGACGACTTGCTGGATTTTACGGCTGACGAAGAAGTTTTAGGGAAAGCGGCGGGCGCCGACCTTCTGGAAGGAAAATTGACGCTGCCGCTGATTCTGCTTTTAAAGCGAGAGCCGGAAATGAAAACGGATTTGGAGCGGATAATGCACGCGGGCGGTTACGAAAACAACGCGCGCGAAAATCTTCTGGAAGCGCTGGAATCTCGTCAAACGCTTGCCGAAACCCGCGAAAGAGCATACACTTACGCTGAAAAAGCCAAGAAAAACCTTGAAATTTTACCCGTTTCGCGGTATCGTTCTGCTTTGGACGAAATTCCGTCTTATATGATTGAAAGAGCCAAGTAATTTTAGATTTTAGATTTTGGATTTTAGATTGAATATGAAAGAAAGCTAAAATCTGCTTGCAATCCAAAATCCAAAATCTAAAATCTAAAATATGTTAGACGAAAATCTTATCGCCACTTTGGAACAGAGCCTGCGGCAGACGCGCAATGCGCAGAATCGTCTGCTGGTGCGCCTGCGCGAGGTCGAATCGGAATCCGAGCGTCTCAGGCAGGAAATCGAAGCGCTGGAAAACAGCGCGGCGCAGACCGAAGCGGCGATTTACAGCCTGCTGGCGACGATGCGCTCCGGTCAGCACCTGTGGAATACGGACACTTCCAAGATTCAGCGCAACGAAGAAGATTACGAGCCGCCGCCGGAAATGAAGCGGATTAATCGTCCTTTGCCGCAAAACAATCAAAATAACTTATCGAACAATTATCGAAACAACTCCAACACGGTTTCCTACATCAATAATAATTCCCGCAACGTTCCTTCGGTCAGCCCGCATATCGAGCCGATTAGCCACCGGTTCACCGACCGCACGATTACGCAGGCTTGCACATTGCTTTTGCGCGAATCCGGAAAGCCCTTGCACGTCAACGAGCTGTATAACCTGTTGTGCGTCGGCGGAATGGAATTTAAGGGAAACAATCCGACTATTTCGATTGCCGTTTCATTAAACCGCAATCGTCGTTTTCGGAAAGTCGCGCCCGGAACATTCGATCTGGTGATGCGCGACGCTTCGCAGGCGGCTTCTTAAACTTTATTAAAACTAGCTTTATAGCTGATTTAGGTTGCGTTTTTTCGTAAAACGCACCAAAATACTACTTTGAACAATCATTCATTTTCGGACAGATTCATAGGAGATAAAAATGAGTATTCGGGACGTTAAGAAATCGAAAATTTCTTTGGTCTTTTTCGGTTTGTTTGTCTTGCTGGCGGGCTTGAGCGCCGACGCGGCGGCGCAGAAAGTGCGCTTGAGAGCGCAGATTACGCCGAACTGCGATTCGGGAAGCTCGCGTTCGAAGTTCGCCGATATTTACGCCGACGGCAATATCGCCGTGCAGGGCAGTTACGGCTGTCGCGGGGCTTTTATCTACAATGTCTCGAACCCGGACGCGCCGACGCTTTCCGCCTGGTATAATCCGGGCGGCAGCCAGCAGTTTCTCGAAGCCATCGTCATCGGAACGCGCGGCTATTTCGGCAGCGGCAACGGCGGCGGCGTGCATATCGTCGATTTGACCAACCCGACCGCGCCGGTTTTGCTCGGAACGGTCAACGCCTTAAACGGCAACGGTTTCGCGTCGATTCACGAGATGGTCGTTTTTCAGCAAAACGGCGCGACCTATCTGATTGAAAATTTTAACGGATTTTCGAACAAGATTCTAAAAGTCATCAACGTCACGAATCCCGCCGCGCCGGTCTTTGTCCGCGACATCAATCCGACCGAAGTCAGCTGGGTTCACGCGGTTCACATTCGCGGCAACCGTATGTTTACGTCCGGCTGGGGCAACGCGACCACGCGCGGCAGGTCGGAAATCTACGATATTTCGAACATCGCGACGCAGGCGCCGCAGCTTTTAGGCTTTATCGAAGACGCGACTTCGACGACCGCCGGAAACAGTATGCACAGCAATTGGTCGAGCGAAGACGGAAATTTCCTGTATAGCTGTCGCGAAACCGGCAACGGCAACGGCGACGTGCGCGTTTACAACGTTTCCAATCCGGCGCAGCCGCTTCTCGTTAAGCGCATCGGAATGAACGATTTGGCTTTAAATGCCGTCACGCCGCACAATCCGGTCGTGATGGGCAACAAATTGTATGTCGCGTGGTATCAAGCCGGTTTGCAGGTTTTCGACATCGGCACAAATCCGTCCGACCCGAAACGCGTCGGTCAATACGACACTTACCAACCGCAGTTTGCGCCGCCCGCGGAAGAAACGCTGAGTCTTTTAAACGCCGAGCCGTGGGATATGGTTTGCGGCAGCGACAGGCAGCAAAATGTTCTGCCGTCGACCTTCGACGGCAACTGGGCGGTTTATCCGTTTCTGGGCGAGGACAAAGTTCTGGCGGGCGATTTGACATACGGTTTGTTGATTCTCGACGTCACGGGCACGAGCGCGCTGCCGAAAAATCAGGTTTCCGATTTTGACGGCGACGGCAAAACGGACATTTCGGTTTACACGCCGTCTACGGGCGTCTGGTCAATCGAAAGAAGCACTCTCGGCGCGACGAGCGCGACGCAATTCGGCGCGAGCGCGGATAAAATCGAAGCCGGTGATTTTGACGGCGACAATAAAGCCGACATCGCCGTCTGGCGTCCGTCCGACGGCGTCTGGTATATCCTGGGCAGCACGCGCGGATTTTTCGCCGCGCAGTTCGGCACAAACGGCGACGTTCCGGTGGCGGGCGATTACGATTCGGACGGCAAAACCGATTTCGCCGTCTGGCGTCCTTCAAACGGAACGTGGTATATCCAGCAGAGCACGCTCGGATTTCGCGGAACTCAATTCGGCATCTCGACGGATAAACCGCTGGTCGGCGATTTTGAAGGCGACGGCAAAATCGATTTGGCTGTCTGGCGACCGTCAAACGGCACCTGGTATATTCTGCAAAGCTCTTCGAGCCTGCTTCTCGGCGCGCAGTTCGGCATCTCGTCTGATAAGCCGCTGGCGGGCGATTTTGACGGCGACGCAAAAACGGATTTAGCGGTTTATCGCCCCGCCGAAGGCAACTGGTATATTATGAACAGCCAGAATAAGTCGCTGAGCGTTTATCGTTTCGGTATTTCGAGCGATATGCCGATTCCCGCCGATTATGACGGCGACGGCAAAACGGACGTGGCGGTCTTCCGCGCCGCGGACAACGCGTGGTATCGTCTGAACAGCACAAACGGCGCGTTCGTGGCGCGAAGCTTCGGTCAGAACGGCGATGTTCCTTCGCCGTCTTCGGTACAGCCGTAATTTAATAAAAACAGAGACAGCGAAAACGGCTTGAACTTTCGAGCCGTTTTTTTTATTGAAAACATTTTCCGGCGGCTGCTTTTGACGTAAGAAAGAAAATTGAAGAAACTTGTAAAGATTTCTATTACCGGAAGCGCGATGAAATTAAAAATTACGATTCAAAACGGTTCGCTGGCGGGAAAAACGGCGGAGCTCGGCAGCGGGTTTCTCACCTTCGGGCGCGACATTAACTGCAACGTCAGGTTCGACGCCAACGAGCGCGTCGTTTCGTCAAAACACGCTTTTATCGAAGCCAAGCCCGACGGTTTTTACCTCACCGACAATAACAGCACGAACGGAACTTACGTCAACGGCGACCGGGTCGAATTTCAGAAATTAAATACCGGCGACGCATTCAGTCTCGGCAGAGACGGCGTGCTGGTGAAAGTTTACATCGAAGCGCCGCCCGCCGCGCCGAATCAATTTCCGCCGACGCTGGGAAGCTTTCAGATGCCCGCCTCGACGCCGACGCTTCAGAATCGGACGGCGAACTGGCGCGAGTCGATGACGCGCATCGGCGTGCGCCCGCCGGACGCGCAGCCGGCAAAAAGTCAAACCGGCAAAAAACTCGCGATTGCCATTACGATTTTCATCGTCGTCTTTCTGGCGCTGATTGTGACGGTGATGATTACCAGCAGTCTCGGCATCGCGGCGGCTTTTGTCGCGGCGCTGGTCGCTTTCATCCCGGCTTGCATCTATATTTTGCCGCTCATCTGGCTCGACCGTTACGACCCCGAACCGCTCTGGCTTCTGGCTTTGGCGTTTGCGTGGGGCGCGCTCGTGGCAGTGATTTTTTCGGCGACGATTAACGATTTGATGGGCGCGTTTTTCGGGCGCGACGTCGCCGCCGTCATATCAGCGCCGGTTTTTGAAGAAGGCTCGAAAGGCTTCGGCTTGGTTTTGCTTTTGATTTTCTTTCGCCACGAGTTCGACGACATTCTGGACGGCATCGTTTTCGCCGGCACCATCGCGCTCGGTTTCGCGACGGTCGAAAACGTGCTTTATTACGGTCGCGGATTGGTCGAAGGCGGCATCCCGGCGCTCGTCGTTTTATTTTTCCTGCGCGGAATCCTTTCGCCTTTCGCGCACGTCACGTTTACCGCCATGACCGGCATTGGCTGCGGCATCGCGCGCGAATCGCACAATATAATCGTCCGCATACTTCTGCCGGTGATTGGCTACGGCTGCGCCGTTCTGCTCCACGCCATCTGGAACGGCACGCCGACCTTTTTCGGCTTCGAAGGCTTCTGGCTCGGTTATCTGTTTTTGCAATTTCCGTTTTTCGTAATTTTCGTCTGTTTCGCGGGCTACATAATGTACCGGCAGAATAAAATTTTAAAGGAAATGCTGGCGATTGACGTGATACGCGGCTTGATAACGCAGGAGCAGTTCAATATCGCGACTTCCGCTTTCAGAAGCTCGGGCTGGCTTTTAGGCGCCATCGGCACAAATAAATATCGACCGCGAAAAAGATTCCTGCGCGCCGTCGGCAAGCTCGGCTTAACCTACTGGCACATCCAGCGCGCCACCGCCGCGCAGGGACAAACCGCCAGCTTCCAGCAAAATCCGATTCTCCGCGAAGAAGTTATAAAATGGCGAGACAAGGTTTAATTTAATGCAAAACGCAAAACGTTTATTAATGCAAAACGCAAAATGCAAAATGCAAAATGGAAGAAGATTTAATTCTAAATTCTAAATTCTTCTTCCAAATATTTTGCATTTTGCATTTTGCATTTTGCATTTTCAAACTAGCATCTTCCGAGCAGCCAGAAAACGACCAGAAATATAATAATCATTGAAAAAATGCCGCCGCCGAATTTCCAGGCAGCCGCGCCCGCAATCAGTCCTTTTAATGGTGTATTCATCTTTTTAACCTTCCCTTGTTCTGAAATTTAAAAAACTTCTGCACAAAAACGATACAGAAAATTATTTATAATCAGACGGCAAGCAAAAGACGTTCCATTATTCATTTTCGCCAGTCATTTCTTATTTTGACCGACTCAATTTAAAATCGAGTTTATGAATCTGGAATTAAACGAAGAACAGCAGATGGTGCGCGCCAGCGTGCGCGAGTTTGCGCAGAACGAGATTGCGACGCGGGCGCGTGAATATGACGAGGCGGAGAAATTTCCGCAAGAGCAGATTGAAGGCTTGGCGGAGCTCGGACTTTTGGGGATGATTATTCCCGAAGAATACGGCGGCGCGGGTTTTGATACGGTTTCTTACGCGCTGGCGCTGGAAGAAATCGCGAAAGCCGACGCGTCGGTCGCGGTGATTATTTCGGTGACGAATTCGGTTTGCTGCTACCCGATTTTGAGCTTCGGAACGGAAGAGCAGAAGCGTAAATATCTCGTTCCGCTGGCGAAAGGCGAAAAGCTTGGCGCGTTTTGTCTGAGCGAGCCGCAAGCCGGTTCAGACGCGATGAATCAAAAAACGCGCGCCGTCGAAAACGGCGATTATTATATTTTAAACGGCACGAAATCGTGGGTGACGAACGGCGGCATCGCCGGAGTTTATCTCGTGATGGCGGTCACGGGCGAGCGCGACGGCAAAAAGGAAATCACGGCGTTTTTGATTGACGGCGACGCGGAAGGATTAAAGGTTTCTTCCGTCGAACACAAGCTCGGACAACGCGCGTCGCAAACGACCGAGATGAGCTTAACCGACGTCAAAGTTCCGAAAGAAAACGTTCTCGGCGGCGTCGGCGGCGGGATGCGAGTCGCTTTCGGCTCGCTCGACAACGGACGTATCGGCATCGCCGCTTTGTCGGTCGGCATCGCGCAAGCCGCGCTCGAAGAATCTGCGAAATACGCGAAAGACCGCACGGCTTTCGGGCAGCCGATTGCCGAATTTCAGGCAATCCAGCACAAGCTCGCCGATATGCACACCGAAACCGAAGCCGCGCGTTTACTGACTTTGCGCGCCGCCGCGCTGAAAGATTCCGGCGCGAGAAACGTCGGCGTTTTCAGCTCGATGGCAAAGCTTTACGCCTCGGAAACCGCCAACAAAGTCTGCGCCGAAGCCATCCAGATTCACGGTGGCAACGGCTATTCGCGCCACTACAACGTCGAAAAATACTATCGCGACGCCCGCATCACGACGATTTACGAAGGCACGAGCGAGATTCAAAGAATTGTGATTTCGCGCGGGATTTTGAAAGATTAATGCAAGATTAATAAACTTATATCGTTCGGCTAAATGCTAGGAAATTATGTAAACATCAAATATAAATACAAATGAAAAAATATTTTCCAAGAACTCTCGTTACCTTATTTACGTTTCTCAGCGGAGTTGTTTTCGTCAATTTTGCAGCCTTATTTTACGTTAATATAGATTTACTTAAATCTAATACAGTCGAACAAAACCAGTCAGCTATAACTACTTATCCGACCGACTCGAAAGGCAAAATTGAAGTTCGTTTTAAAAAGTATGGGCAAATTGACAAACAACCAACTTTGGTTTTTGAGATTATTAATCACAGTGCCGAGCCGTTTAAATATTGGAGTCAATTCGAAGGCTACGCTCCTCCTTTTGTAAAATTTAACAACCAGGAAAAAGAGATTTTGCATTGCGGCACAGGGGCGAAAGAATTCGAAATCAAACCGGGAAATTCATTAACGGTGGAATTTATTGCCGCACATTTTTTATTCAAATATTTAGATAAAAAAGGGCAATTTCAAATAGGCTTCTTTTTGAAAAAAGGGGGAAATCAGTATAAAAAGATTTGGAGCGAAAAATTTAGTCTTTCAGATGAAATAAAACGAGAAATTATCATAAATTATTCGGACGTGTACGATTGAAAGCTAAAAAATAACGTTGTTTCAGTTTGAGTAATTAGAAATGGCAGAAAAGCCGCAGAATTTCAATTAAAAAATTCTGCGGCTTTTTTATTAATAAGCCCGCGCGAAAATCACGCGTTTGTCTGACGGCTTGCCCGAATAAACGCACGTGCCCGATTCTTCCGGCGCGTCCAGAGGAATGCAGCGGATTGTGGCTTTGGTTTCTTCCTTGATTTTTTCTTCGGTTTCCGAAGTTCCGTCCCAGTGCGCGGATATAAAACCGCCTTTTTCGATTTGGGTTTTGAAATCTTCCCACGTGTCGACGCGAAAAGTGTTTTCTTCGCGGAAATTCAAGGCTTTTTGGTAGATGTTTGCCTGGATTTCGTCCAGAAGATTCGCGACGTAATCGGCAACGCCTTCCAGCGGACGACTTTCTTTGGTTAAAGTGTCGCGGCGGGCGACTTCGATGGTGCCGTTTTCCAAATCGCGCAGACCGATGCCGAGGCGGACGGGGACGCCGCGCAGCTCGTATTCGGCGAATTTCCACCCCGAGCGCTGTTTGTCGTCATCGTCGTATTTGACCGAGATTCCGCGGGCTTTTAATTCTTCGAAAAGCGGATTTACTTTCTCGCTGATTTTCGCTAAATCTTC
>DASVWG010000001.1:0-3764 GCA_036389695.1 Pyrinomonadaceae bacterium | reverse complement strand
CACATCGATGAATCTTTGTACGACCGGCTGCTGGGCGAATCTAAAGACATTAACAACCAGTACTACATTCGGAGCATTGATTCAAATTCGTTCCAGCTTAATAGGCTGGTGGATAAAATTATCTTACTAATGTTTGATTTAAGAGTGCCGCGAAAAGGTTTCGAGGACGTTTCGCGCGAAGATGTCCTGAACCTTCTGAGGCTGAAGGAGGAAGAAGCGCGCGAAGATGGAATAACCTTTACCATCAACACCAGGTGGAAAACTTTTTACATTTACTTTCACCGGCACATAAACACCACAATCGACAGCGAACAAATCTCCAAAACCTTGTACGAGAAGCTTTTTAATTGGGCGCGAGAGATAGAGGCGTTAAGAGTTTTCATGAAGGATTACGTCAACGAGCTGAACAAAATAAACGCTCAGCCGGAGATAGCGGATTTTGATCCTGACAACAGCACTCACCAGAATCTTTTTAGAAATGCTTTTATCTGCAATTTCAGCCTTTGCCAGAAATTTTTTCCGCATCAGGAACTTTGTTTCATAGTAGGCTGTAACCCGTTTTATGACGACCTCAAAATCAAGCTCGAAGAAGTAAAACGAAGAGACCAAATCTCGTCGGCGCAGTCGAAAAACAACGACGAATTTCCAGGCGTCAATGTAGTTTTCAGATACTATTCCGACCCGGTCGAGAGTGAAAACGGAAATATACAATTCAACGCCCACAGGTTTGAAAGCAGATACGAGGCGCTTCCGCAGCAGGAAACGAATCTTTTTATAGGAACCTGGAAAAATGCCTGGGCAATTACGGCGGGCGCGGCTGACCACGATGAAATTTATTGTCCGAATTGTAGAGAGCATCCGCAGAAGCTTCATCTGACCGAGTTAAGACCGGCGATTAGCGGCGGATATACATACCGCCACGTCCCGGAAACATTCGAGAGTCTGCCGGAGTGGATGAAAGGGGTAAGATGGGCGCCTCATGCTCCGGTTAATATTCCTTTAACTTCCGTTATAAATCCGCGTCGTTTCAAAACACAATTCGTTTTGATTGCGCGCGTCTTTCCCGAACACGTCGGACAACTCGCCGAAATAGAGGAAAATCCGGCGCTTAAAAAAGCGTTCGAAGTGGTTAATCCCATCGCCGCGCTCAAGCTGACCGATAATTTTTGGTTATTAAGAGGAAGAGATTTGAATTTCTACAGCTTTACAAAATCAAATGCCGCCGTCTGGACGCACAATATAATCAACGAAAAAGACCGATTTGAGGTTAATGGCTGCGATTACATTTGGGAATTATCTTCTTCCGCCGCATTGCCCGAGGGCTACAAGGGGCTGGGGCTGCTTTACATTTATCCGAGCGAAATAGAAAAAAGGTCTTACGAACTGCAGCTCAGCCTCAATCCGGAGGCGGAATTCCTCGTCGCTAACACCGAACGAACAATGAATGAAAGTTTTCGCCACGACTCGCTGCTGGGAAGGCAAGGAGCGGTCAAGCTGAAATGTAAAAAAGAAATCGACGGGCGCGGCGAGTTTGTTTTGCTGCCGGTTAAAAGCGCGCAGAAGACCTATTTCGCCATTCGTCCGGTCGGCGGAGTGGAAGAAAGCTGGCAAAACGAAGAAGGCTGGATTGAGTTTGACGGAACGGAAAACAACAAAGTGAAAATCAACGAGCAAGGAGCTTTAACTTATGACGGCGAAGAAGTAATCGCCCGGCGATATAGCTATCACATGCTTTGCGGAACGAGTCTTTTTCAATTGAAGGTTTCCGGCACGCCGAGAGTCAAAAAGGTAGTCATCGAAGAAGACCAGATTACGACCGCCGCGGCGGCGGCGAAAACGACGGAAATACAACCAATAGCCTTACCGCCGGCAAGCGTCCCCGACACCCAAAACGTAGTCGCGCTGCTGCAGAATACCAGCTGGAGCACTTATCAGGCGGCGGAAAAGTCCCGCAGCAACATATCTGTTCACTTTGATTTGAATGAAGAAGGAAAAGAGCCGCTTTTTCTGAAAGCCTTTTTTCCTGAATGCCGGGAGAATGCCGAGCGCGAGCAAAGATTCTACCGGCAGTATCGGGAGCGGGCTACGGAATTATTTATCCAGCCGCCTGAGTTTCTGTATCGTCAGGACAACTCGCTATGGGGCATGGTATTTCCGCAATTGAAGCCTAAAAACTGGGTGTTTCGGGATTTGAGCCGGGCTTCGCTGGCTCAGGCGGCGGCTGTCGGCTACGCGCTTTCCCTGCTGCATAAAGTTTTGTCGGAAGACAGGCTTATCAATTTCGACGTCGACCCGTCCGTCCTGTGTTTTAATGACGAAGGACGCATTTGCATCGTCGATTTCGACAATGTTTTCCCGCTCATCGATTATCCGCTGGTGCCCGAGCAAATCATTCAAATCGGTGACCTGGCTAAAGCAAGCGAACTGCCCATCAAAAGTCCCGTCAAACCGCCCGAGGCTTTAAAATTTAATTTAAGCCCGAATAATGCGGAAAAATTGATAGCGCTGTCTGAAATAACTCCCGCCTACGGCGTCTTTATGATAGGAATGACCGTGCTGGAGTTATTTCAGGCGGCGGCAAAAGCTGATAACGGAGACCTTATCGTCAAACAGGGCAGCCTGGTCGAAAATGCGGCGGACGAAGAAAAATCCATTGCTTCTGAATTTGAAAGCCTGCTTCAAAGAACGACGGCGGCGGAGGCGGCGAAGCGACCTTCGGCAGAGGATTTGGTTGAGCAGTTCAAACATCTCATTCGGCAACTGGCGGATAGTGAGGCGGCTCGACAACAGATGTCGACTTTATTAGGCGAAAGCGTGATTGACGATTTGTTAAAGTAAGCTCAGTCGGAGTTAAATTGTTCGGAGATAAAAAATGGTACAAACTGCAGCAAAAACGGTAGCTAGTAAAGAGAATAACGAAGATTTTGTTTTTCAGAATCAGTCGAACGGACAATATATTCTTATCGTCGGAGATTTTGCACAGACGGATTTCAGCGGAATCGATACGATTGCCATGTCGATGCTGGAAAAAAATCTGGAAAAATATAAATCCGAAATTTCGCCCGCCGATTTATTGCTGGTTCAATTAATTACTCAGTTTAATAATGAACTGCTCGGGTGGCAGAAGGATTTTCAATGTTGTGTTTTGTTCGCTTTGATTGAAGGCAACAGGCTTTTCTATCTGCCGGTCGGCGATTGCCGGGTCGCGGTCAAGCGCGGGAAAAATCTCATTTTGCTTAATGGGACGGTCTGGACGGACAAATCCGGTCTCCCGCTGCCGCCGATGGTTTTTCATCAACAGAACCTTAAACGAGGTTCCGAAGAACCGCCGAAAGCCGCGCTCGGAGTTCAGCCCGTGAATTTTTCCACTTCGCATGTCAGGAATTTTTTATTGGAAGCCGACGACACGATTCTTATTTATTCCGACGGGGTAGATAAATTCGTTTCTCCGGAGCAGCTGTTAAAAGCTGCCATGGAAAGCAGTTCTGCGTCCGAGATTGCCGACCGCATTCTGGAAGAGGTAAAACTCAATCACGGCGACGACGACCGCTCAATAATAATCGCCTCCGGACCGCACAGCGCAAAAGAGAGTCCAAGCGAAAAAGAAAGTCGCGAAATATTGTTCGAGACGCGAGCAGAAATCCAGCAAAAGCTTTCCCAGCTCCAGACTGCGCTGAATCCTTTGGAAAAATTACAGGAAAATTTGCGGAAACCGGATGAGCTGAAAGAAAAAACTGCTGTTGAACTGGAGATTATAAAATCAA